>JAYYJC010000312.1:0-17404 GCA_036146655.1 Myxococcota bacterium
GTTCGAAAACAAAGAAGCCCCGAATAAAACCAACCAGTAAATAAAGTCATTTACAACCAGTAAAGATGACGGCTCGCCACAAGCGGGCTTTTTTGTTTAGTCAAATCGATGACTGAACATGGCCATCAACCGATATTATATTAATGATCTCTACTGACTGAGGTTGGCAAATATACCCGATAAGGCCCTACCCGTGCAGACAACTCATATTCTTGTGCGATCAATGAAAGGCTTTGAGGGGTAAAGCGAAGCTGAGAGGCATAGGGAATCTCCTCTGAATCCACATCAAACATCAAGACCACAGCACCAAAGCAGCGCGATTTAAAGCAATTGTGGAGAGGCTCAGGTGACCAGAGGTCCTGACGAGCAAGTTGTGCAAACTCAAAGGGTTGAACAGAGATTTCTTTTCCAATACTAAGGGTAAAGTTCATGTCTTCGGAAAATATGGGACCCTCAACCTGTGCCAATCCATCCTCAAGTTCACGGAAATTGTCGAGTTCCAGCTGGGCCGGTAAGTTGGAATACCGCTTGAGATTTTGAGCCAAAGCCACCATGGGTTCTCGTCCCATCGGGTTGAAACGGTAGAAAGGTAACCAAAGATTGCTTTCAACCAGACTCATCCATGTTCCAATAGGCATTGACCGCAGACCCAATCCATCCACATAAACCTTTTCCCATGGCATATGGATGATATTTTGCCAACCAGCCAAAAAAGAAAGCACAAGTATCAACCCAGAAAGAACTCGCTTCCATCCATAAACCATGAACGGGAAAACCAAACCTGCCCCTCCAAACACGCACATGGCAGCCCACCACTCCAGCAAATAGTTTAGCGAAGAACCCACTTTGACAATGGTCAGGCTGACAAGTGTGGCAAACACTGCGTAGCTTAAAAGGACAACTTGATGTCGCAAGACCCATATACCAAGCAATATGCTGGGCAATAGCCAATGATAAAGGGTCCAAAGCTCTGAAAGATAATGTGGCAAAATGCTCCAATCTAGCACATTCATATTTGCTGTGATTAAGTGGGTCCAAGCCTGCCCGTCGCTGAAGAATACCAGCCCCCCAAAGCCCATACAGCCCAAGACCAAATAAAGCCCCAGTGAGCGAAGACCCTGTGTGCGATTTTCAATTATGCTGTGCAGTAAAATGGCCGCTGCAGCTGCCACCATGGTTTGACGAACGAATGCACTCAAGACACACAGAACAATCGAAAGGATGCGAAACCGTGAATGTGCATGCCGACGAGAATAAACCAAAAGACCAAGAAGGCTTAGGAAGACAGCCAAATTGTCCACACGCACAATTCCACTCCATAACCAGACCATATGCGCAGAAGCATACAGGGTTCCAGATATAAGCGCAATCGAACGCTTTTTTTGCGTGTGCGGATAGATTAATGCGGACACCACAAGCATAATCCCAAGGGTAGACACCAAGGCAATCAATCGACCAAAGAATGGGGTTGGTCCTGTCACAGACACACCTAAGGCATTGATCAATGTAAAGATTGGTGTGTAATTGGATTCTCTCAAAGGCAACTGGTCCCAGGTTGGGTACAAAGTTCGGCCTTGAACCAAATCCCATGCCCGAGCAATTTCAGGCCACTCCACATAATCAACGCTGAAGGGGTAACTCAGTAGACGGCCAGCATGGTTTAGGAGACCCAGGCCATACAATAAAAATGCACCCAATATGCACCACAACAGCAAAGCGTAGATTCGTTCAAAGCAGGTTTGTCGGTTTTGGGTTTCGGACATGGTTGAGACTTAGCCGCACGGCCACAGTCTGGCCACTATTCAAACAAACTTAATCTGTTTCGACAGCCACGATGTCCACAACCAGAAACTGAGCATTGTGCCCACTGGTGTTTTCCCACCAGTGCCCTAGTCCATTTCGCTCAGACACCACAGCACCTTCGTAATGTACGATTGCCTCCGTGCGATCAGTTCGATGTTCGCTCATTTCTCCGGCGAGTAAGTATGCAAAACTGGGTCGGGACTGATGAGTATGAAATGCCACGGTTCCATGAGGGGCCACATCAATGTGGCGAACCCGAAGGATTTTATTTTTGAGTGCTGAAAACTCACCGGAGAGTTCTTGTTGACCAAGCGCCGTTACAGTAAGGCCTTGGTGGGCGATAGGCGGAGAGCCGCTCTGTTGTACGGAGTGGTAAGCCCCTATATCGGGAGGGTGTTCAGATTGAACAATGTCCACCACAACTGCGACCACTTCATCTTTGGATGGATTGGTCCACCAATGGGTGACACCGCTTGACTCATAGGCCAAATCTCCAGCATGACAAACGCGCACTTCCCCATTGCGATGCTCAGTGATGGTGCCACTCAAGATGTAGGCCACTCCTGGCCTTTGCTGATGCTCATGCTGTGCAACCACACCACCTGGCTCAATGGTTAACCGACGAAACCGCATGAGCGTGTCCGATTGAAAACCTTCAAATTCCGCATTCAGATGGATTTGCCCAAGCACTTCGACCGATCGAATGCCTTTGGTTTCGGTAGGGGCAGAGGGCGAACCACTGAGCTCTGTCTTGGGAACCACTGCTGACACAGCGGGATCAGGCACGGTCTTTGTTTTCGGGCCACAGGCCAGAACAGCAAGCAAAGCACTCCAAATCATGTCATTCTCTTTGTGAAAAGGATGCTTCAGTTTATCATGGTCTCCCTTTACCGACGCCCTCTTTCTGTTAGAACGAACAATGGAGACAACGATGCCTCAAAAGCCCCAGAAAAAACTCCCCTGCGACTCAGAGCCAACCATTGATGAAGTCGTCGAATTGGCCTGGCGTGATGAAGTCACTTTTGACGATATTTTCCATCAAACCGGTCTAATTGAGCCACAGGTCATTCGGATCATGCGTAACCACTTAAAACCCAGCAGTTTTCGGATGTGGCGCAAAAGAGTCACGGGCAGAAAGACACGGCATCAAGCTCAAATGAGACCCAAGCGCAGGGTTTACAAACGAGAGGATGACAGCTAAAACGAAGCCCACCGAAGTGATTACTCGAATAAGGCTGGACAAATCACATCTCCAATGTGCTATCCCTTAGGTATGCCAACTCTTTTACTCCCATCACTCGGAATGCTGGGCATGGGCCTTGCACTTTACGACTACAAAAAAAAGAGATTTTCTTCTCCAGAAGATCGCTACATGCAACTTTACGCAAAGGATGAGTGGACAGACAACGATATGGACATGCGCCTGCACTTCTCTCCTGCGGCAGACCAAGTGGTCAAATCCGAATTTTTAAGACGGCTGTCGACTCATCTTCAGGACCTGGGCAGCGGACTTCACGAGGTGGCCGAGATCCAAGACGATGAGGTTCACTTCCACTACGAACAAGCCACCGTTGAAGCATTGCTTCAGCCACGGCAGGGCATTCACTTTGACCTCAGCATAACGGGTCAAATCCATGTCATCTGGAACCACATGCAACTTGATGGTGTCGCCCTGTGGCGGATTTTACGCACGCTTTTTGATGACAACCCGCCTCTCCTCCCCTTCAAACCCACCAAAACCCCACCGCCCATCTTTCCAGAACTCCTCTCCACCCCTCAAATCGCAAAACAGCTGCTAACCAGAGGGGTCCTTCACAAGGGAATGGAAGACGGGGTTCATACCGGTTTTCAAATGTGGGACACCGAAGAGATTCGATTACTCAAGGAAGAACTCAACCTTCCCTTCAACTTACTGTCATCCGCATTGGTGGCCCAACAATGCTTCGAGCGGCATCCCAAAGCCCAAAAACTCAACCTTGGACTGACGGTATACTTTCCCTTTCTCAAAGCTCGAAATCGCTATGGCGTCATTTTACTGAAGGTGAAACGGGGTGATTTGGCCAACATCTGTAGACAAATGACAAAGAAAATTCCGTCGCCACTGAAGGTTTGGGGCAGCACGGCGGTCCAATCCTACGCAATGACCCGAGTGCCAGATGGATTGTTTTTGCGGATGATGAAGTACTACAGAAAGCAAATTGATGTGCTCATCAGCAATGTACCTGTTGGGACATTACCAATTTCAATCGATGAACAGAATGTGCAAATATCCTGCCATGCACGAGGTCTTAGTGTTCCCTATTATTTCCTTCTAATGGGTACAAGACAGCACATTCACCTCTCGTACACCACCCGATATTCTCAGGACAATGACTTTGTACAATCACCTATTCGTTTCCTCGCATCAACAACCAAATAAAGTCATGGCGTGCTGTTCAAAATAGTTAGCCAAGGCGGAGTGTGTTGCTGATCTGTATTGGTTGATTCAGAACAAGACTTTCATGGATTGAGGCCATACACCACCCGAAAACTTAAATCGTAGTATTGATAACTTGGGTAACATGAGTTTCGATATGCCGTTCGAAGAGCTGAAGCCCGTTGTATCCAACTTCCGCCACGAAGTGTCTTTCGACTTGGATCGACCGTCTCGCTCCAATCAATGCGATAAGAGCTTGAAGTCCAGTCAGACATGTTTCCAGCCAGTCCACGAATGCCATACACTGACTCATCAATGGGATACGAATTGATACGAGCGGGTATCCGTCTGTCTTGATGCGAATGGATCATACACCCATAACTGGGATCAAAACCATCCCCCCAAACATGCCAGCGACCATCTACACCTCGAGCGGCCTTCTCCCATTCCAAATCACTGGGCAAACGGCATTTCAGTCCCCGTTGCTCAGAAATCCATTTACAATACGCCTCTGCGCTCCAATAGTTAATCATACACACTGGCACATCTGGCTCCCAGACATCTCCGTCCGAATCAGCCACCAATTCAAAATAACCATTGCGATTGCGTCCATAAATCATCGCCCCGACTTCGCCTTCCAGCCCAGTCATTTGCTTTGGAACAAAACGCAAGGCTTCTTCTTCTCGATCGTCATCCAACAGATGATTTAAAAAACACAAATATTCTTGATTGGTGATTGGAAAACGAGACATGACAAAGCCATCTTGCCACACACGGCGATGCGAATAAGGGCTCAAGGTATTCTGATCTCCACCACAATGAAACCAACCTGCGGGCACATAACATTCCGATGGTCCGATCTGACCCTGCCTCGGAATGTGGATGGGGCGCTGAATTCCAGCTTCATCTCGGCCATCCCAATGCTGTCCCCGTGCAATGTGCACAGGATAAACCACATCATGATGCCCTTTTTTTGACAAAATAAATCGATATGAACCCATCTCTAGAGAGTGATTAACCAAAGCACTCCTGCCCAAAACCGCCACCCTTTTGGGTACCAGTCGACGATGATGAGGGACATATTTTTCAAGTATTATTTCGACGTCATCGATATCGGGCTGAATACTGACGGCACCCAAACCTTTCAGGTAGTACAAAATGCGATGCCGGAGTTCATTCCGTGGAGGAAGTGCGGTGGCGTGATGACGCAAATGCAGCTCGCTCTGTGACACCATGCGCTCATCTCGATTGCGTTCGGCGGTTTGATGTGCCATTAGGTACCTCTCAGCCAGAGCCACATGTGCTTCGATGAGATCTCTTTTGTGTGACAGTGCATTTTGAAGGGAATGCTCTACACTTAGATCAAGCCGCTCACTTTCCAATTTCTTCGCTCGAGCTGTCTGCTCTTTATCCCAATATGGTCCTTTGATCTCTTCGCTTTCCCAACTGGGGATTTCCTTCAAACCAAGCCGAGCGGTTTCAAAAAGCTGAGTGCTCTCTGATTTGAGTTGCTGAGCTTGAAGAGACAGTGCGTCAGTCCCATGAACGATGGTGAGTGCTTTTTCTCTCCTTTTTGCACCTTCGAGCCACTCTTGAAGCACAGAGGCAAGCAGTTCTGCAGACGCAAAGCGCTCGCTTTGAAGACGAGACATGGCCTGTTCACATGCTGAGACAAGCTCTTCGGGCAAAATAAGACCGTCGGCATCAATGCGATTGTGCAAAGATGGCGGTGGACCTGATCTGACCTGTGCCAAGATATCTTGTGGACTGGTGCCACGATAAGGCGGATGTCCGGTGAGTATCTCATACCAAATGGCACCCAAAGTGTAGACATCGGTTTGCATATTCAGTTGATCAATTTCACCCCACGCTTGCTCGGGTGCCATATACAAGGGTGTTCCAGCCACCTGACCCATCTGGGTCGCATGTGTAAGTTGTTTGTTGCTCGAGACCAGTGACATTTGCTTTGTTTCGGAGACCTGTTCAGTGTGACCAATGATTTTGGCTAGTCCCCAATCCACCACAAGTACTTCGCCAAACTCACCCAACATGATGTTTTCGGGTTTTAAATCTCGGTGCAAGACACCTTTCGAATGGGCATAGCCCACTGCTTGACAGACTTGCCGAAAAGCATCAATCAAACGGTGAAAGGTCCAACCATCCTTGGTCGGCTGAAACTGACCATCTCTGATGGCACCGTGAACTGCACGGATCACCGTATCCAAAGAACGGCCTTTGATTTCCTTCATCGTAAAGTAAAATCGACCATCGGACAACACGCCAAAGTCATGAACGGGTACAATATTCGGATGCTGAAGCTGTGCACAGACCTGTGCTTCTTCAGCAAATCGAGACGCTGCTGTGTCGTTTACACACAAGTTTGGGTGAATGATCTTCATGGCGAGTCGACGGTTGAGTTTGCGATCATAGACCAGCCGCACTGTTCCCATACTGCCTTCACCCAGCCTACCTAAATCATCGTATTGACCAAGTTGAACAGGAATATCTATCGACTGATTATCCGGCTCTACAGTGTCTATTGTGTCGCATCCAACAACTGCAGACATTAAACTTTTTCGTTGTGCAATGGGATCGACATACAGTGTTTCTGCACCCTCGTCGATCGCTGGATGTTGATGTTCCTCAAATAAGACGCGCTTGGCTGAATCCATGATTTGCAAAGCCAACTGGTCACTCACTCTGAGTTCAGTAAGAATCCCTTTAATTTGCCACAGCTCCATTGGATCTCCCTATGCGACGGCTAATTTCATGTATGAATAACGGCACTGAGCTTACCAAAATTAAGTTCAAGGCTGTAATAAGTCACACATCAATATCAATTTCTCTAAAATTAAAGATGTGAAGATCTCTCTTTTCAGATCATTAAAAGCACAATGGGAATTGAATATTGGCGCAAAATGAGCTGGTTCTGTGATAGGGTGTATTTTGTAATTACACTCCGTTAGATATGTATTTTTTACTTTGGCTCTTTGCATGTGAGATCACCCCATTTCCAAATGAACAGGCCAAAGATTATTTGGAAAATCAGGCCGCTGATTTTGATGGAGATGGATTTACAGAAAACATGGGTGACTGTGACGATGTTGAAGACAACATCTATCCTGGGGCCAATGAAGTGTGTGACGGCCGTGACAACGACTGTGACGGACAAATAGATGAAGATTCCATCGATGCATCAATTTGGTATGAAGATAAAGATTCAGATGGCTATGGAGCCGATGCGTACGATGCACTGAGTTGCGATCGACCAGAGGGGTATGTCGAAGTTGCTGGGGATTGCGACGACGAAGACCCTGAAGTAAACCCCAATGCACCCGAAGTCTGTGACACCAAAGACAACGATTGCGATGGCTACATTGATGATATGGACAGCCTTTGGGTCAGTGGTTCGGACAACATCTTCTATGGTGACGGCGATGGAGATGGATTTGGCAACAGCGGGACTGTGATTGAAGCGTGTTCTGCCCCTGCTGGTATGGTTTCCAACTACTTAGATTGTGATGACAGCAACCGATATGTCAATCCAAATGCCATAGAAGTCTGTGACGGTGTGGACAACGACTGTAACAATCTGACGGACGATCAGGACCCAGATGTGGAACTTTCAACAGGCACCAAAGCATTTAATGATTCTGATGGAGATGGATACGGCAACGCAGATGTTAGTCAGTTTTTCTGCGACATTTCAACAGGATGGGTAGAAGACAACACAGATTGTGATGATTCCAATTCGGAACTCAATCCTGGAATGACTGAATATTGCGACGGGATTGACAACAATTGCAATTCCATCGTCGACAGTGACGCAGTGGATCAAAATGACCTTTACCTTGATTCGGACTCGGATGGGTATGGCGATCCCAACACTTCGATCACCATTTGTGGATTTCAAAGTGGCTATGTCCTTGATAACACCGACTGCAACGATTCTGTTGCGCTTCAATACCTGGGTGCCACAGAAATATGCGACGGGATTGACAACAATTGCGACGGCGTTCTACCATTTGATGAAATTGATGGAGATGGAGATGGCTATGTGAGGTGTCACATCGACTCCAGCGGATGGACCGGCACCGAGATCACCGGAGGAGACGATTGCAATGACGGCGACCCAAGCGCAACACCTGCAGACCTTGATGGCGATGGGTACAGTACCTGTACTGGAGACTGCGACGACGGCAACCCAACCATCTTTTCCACAGCAACCGAGTTATGCGACGGCTTGGACAATGACTGCAACGGATTTTTATGGATAGAAGAAATCGACAATGACAATGACCTCTATGTGAGCTGTGAAGTCAATCCCGCCGATTGGTTCGGCAGTCCCATTATGGGTGGAGAAGACTGTGATGACACGAGCGAACTGTTGTCTTCCGCAGATGTCGATCTCGATGGGTTTTCAAGCTGCGAGGGAGACTGTGATGACAGCACCCCCTATGTGTCACCTGCAGTCTCTGAATTACTACTAGATGGCGTGCTTCAGAGCTGTATTCCGTCTGAAGAGGGTCTGTTGGTCGTGGGCTCGAGCAACAATTGTCACCTTAGTGAAACAGGGGTTCTTAACTGCTGGGGAGACAACAGTGAAGGACAGCTCAATTTCCCCTCCCAACCGTATTCACAGGTTGCGCTAAGCGACAAACAGATCTGCGTGCTTAATACCAGTGGCGCCCTCTCCTGTTATGGTTCAAACGCAGAGACCATTGATTTTGAAGACAGTTATGTTGGATTGTCAGGAGGCGCCACTTCACTGTGTGCCATTTCTGCTGCAAGCCATCAACTTCAATGCACTTCCCCGTTGGACTCTAATCTTCCCATCGGTCAGTTTGTACAGGTTCAAAATGGAACACATGGCTGTGCCATTGACATCAATGGCCATGTGCAATGCTGGGGGGACAATAGCCACAGTCAAAGCAATCCTCCCACCACTCCTTTTAAGAAGATCGATGTCGGGGCCGCACACAGTTGTGCCATTAAAGTCTCAGGGCAAATCGAATGCTGGGGGGACAACAGCTTGGGACAATCCAATCCACCAGCGGGTCAATTTACAGATATTTCGCTCGGAGCGTATCACAGTTGTGCCATCGATGTCCTTGGTGAAATTCACTGTTGGGGCGAGAACGGTCAAGGTGAATCCTCACCACCTGCTGGAAGCCATACTCAACTAAGTCTCAGCGATGGCCACGGCTGTGCAATAAGCACTCAGGGCACACTTAATTGCTGGGGACAACACGATTCACTCACCGTAACAGACAATGACGGTGACGGTTCAGACAAACTTATGGACTGTGATGATGAACGGACTGACCTGAACGCACTCGATTTGGATGGCGATGGAATTACAAGCTGCGATGGAGACTGTGATGACAACGATCCGTCTATTGGATACACCGACCAGGATGGAGACGGATACCCCTGCCCACTTGACTGCAACGACTTCAACGCCAACCTCAACTTTGATGATGCAGACCAAGACGGCTATACCTCTTGCGACGACGACTGCGACGACAACGATCCCAACATGTTTCCCATCGATGCGGACAATGACGGTTACACGGTTTGCGAAGGAGACTGTGCCGACGACGATCCCAGCATTACGCCTCGTGACGACTTTGACGGCGATGGCTTTGAGTATTGCTTTGATTGTGACGACCAAGACGATGCAACCTATCCAGGAGCAGCCATCCGAGATTCTGTCACAGATTGCATGCGGGATCTTGATGGTGACGGCTGGGGGGAAGACATTTCGAGTTCATGCTGCTACCTGCTCCAGCTTCAAGACAGTTTTGGAAATGGGTGGGATGGTGCAAGCCTTGCGGTGTTTATAGACGGTCAGTTGTTTGAACGCTACGACATTGGTTTTGGCTCGGAAGAGTCATACAACATCTGCGTACCAGAACCTGGAACGCTCAGTCTTGAATATACCGGTGGGGCGTGGGACTCCGAGAACAGCTATCAACTCTACAGCCCCATTGAAAATGACCTGCTATTTAGCGATGGTCCAAACCCCGTGGACGGTTTGGCATTTAGCTATGCGATCGACTTTGAAGTGTATGACGACCCCCTTTGTGCCATGCGCACAATGGTGGTCAGCGGAAGCGATTGCAATGACTCCGACCCGACGGTGGGTGGTTTTGACCTTGATCAAGACGGATTTTCAGCGTGTTCAGGTGACTGCGACGACAACAATCCCGACTTGACGGACCTTGACAGTGATGGCGATGGGTACAGCAGTTGTGATGGCGATTGCGACGACAGCGATCCGTTGGACATGTCTGACTTCGACAATGACGGCTATAGCGCATGTCAAGGCGATTGCGACAACTATGATCGCTGGACCTATAAAAATGCATTGGAAGACATCAATGACGGCGTTGATCAAAGTTGTGATGGGGTAGACCTAGAAGCAAAGGTCGTTGCCAGTGAAAATGCCACATGCGCCATTGATATATTTGGAGAATTGTCCTGTTGGGGTACGGGCGACATCATCGGCAATGTGCCTTCTGGCACCTATGTGGATGTCTCTTTACAGCACAGTGCCGCCTGTGCCATTAATAGCTTTGGTCAAATCAGTTGCTGGGGAATCGGCAACAATGATCTCTGCGGTGCACAAGACAGCATGACCGCCAGCAATTACATGCAGCTCAGCGTGTTCAGCGATCAGCTCTGTGCACTTCGAAGCAATGGTCAAATGACATGCGAGGGATGCGCAACCCCAAACAGCAGCGCCGGCCTTTCAGCCATGGACATCTTGCAAATCAGTGGTGGGAACAACGGCTATGCCTGCGGTCTCACGGCTGAACACACCGTGTCATGCCTTTCCGCCATTCCACCTGCATGGGAAGGATTTGCTGAACATCTCACACAAATCCGCACATACAACCACCGTGTGTGTGGCATTACTCTAGACGGCAGCATTGAGTGTGACGGAGCCAACAGTCTTATTTTAAGCAATATACCTGAGGGTGAATTCAAGCAAATCGGACTCGGAATAGAACATGCATGTGCGCTAGACACCGACAATTCAGTACAGTGTTGGGGCGGGAACAGCGCAGAACAGCTTAATGTTCCAATGGTAAAAGCCAAGGCCCTCACCGTTGGAGACTACCACAGCTGTATTCTGACTGAATATGACACCATCGAGTGCTGGGGAAGCAACGAATCAGGGCAACTCAATGTGCCTTCAGAGATCTGCATGAGCCTTGCTGACAATGATGGAGACGGATTTTTAGTCTGCGATGGCGACTGTGATGACAGTGATCCCAGTCTCAACCCACTCGACCTGGACGGCGATGGCTACACCACTTGCAATGGCGACTGCGACGACAACAATGCTGCGCTGACAGGACTTGATGTTGACGGCGATGGTGCTTCGGCAAGCTGCGACCTCGACTTCAATGATTTTGACAGCTCCGTTGAAACCCTTGATATTGACGGCGACGGCTTTACCACCTGTGATGGAGACTGCAATGACTTCGATCCAATTTTAAATCTGCTTGACGCCGACGGCGATGGCTACACCACCTGCCAGGGCGACTGCAACGATGCTGACTTCTCGATTCGCCCCTTTGCCGCTGAACTGGTAAATGATGGGATTGATCAAGATTGCGATGGTGAGGACAAGACCCAGCAAATCGCACACAGCATAGGCACACCCTATCTTTATGGCTTTGATGTATATGATTTTGCCTGTGGCTTGGACGCCAAAAGTGAACTCAAATGCTGGGGAGAAGACTCCTTCGGTCAAGTCAGTGGACGGCCAACAGTCAAACTCTCATTGATCTCTCTTGGTTCAGGGCATGGGTGTGGCTTGGATGACGAGGGCTCCATCCACTGCTGGGGTAGAAATAACCATGGCCAAAGTTCCCCTCCTCAAGGCAGATACATTGATCTGGATCTGGGCATAAACCACAGCTGCGCAATGGATGCTGTGGGAGACATCCACTGTTGGGGACAAGTATATGACCATTCCGTCCCATATACTGAAGGCCCATTTACCCAATTCAAAACATCACTTGGTGTTACTTGTGCACTGGGAACTGATCGCTTGCTGGAATGTTGGGGACTTGGAGATTTTCTCGTTACATTGGACCATCCCACCCAAACCCAATTTAAGACAATTGACTCTGGCTACCTGACATTTTGCGGTCTTGACGAGGCAGATGAAATCTCCTGCTGGGAAACCCAAGCCAGTTGGGTTAATGCGCCATGGGTGACCAACAATGCCCAATTGCCGAGTGGCACCTTCAAAGACATCGCTGTTGGGGGCGCCGACATTTGTGCCATTGACCATCAAAATGCCCTCACATGCTGGGGCAACAGCGCCATTAGTTCAAATCGTCCTACAGACATTGAATTTAAAGAACTCTCCTTATCAGCTGAAGTCAATTTCGACCACGACTCAAACATCTACTTTTTCCACCAAGCCTGTGGGGTCGACACAGAGGGGCAAATCCACTGCTGGGGCGACAACACTGACTCACCTGCTGAGTGGTGCGAAGCCTTTACAGACAACGACAATGATGGTTACTCCATCGAGTGTGATCTTGACTGCGACGACAACGATCCGGAACTCAACACGGCCGATTACGATGGGGACGGCCTCACGACCTGTGATGGCGACTGCATCGACTTTGATGCCCTCACGGGTGTAACAGACTCGGATGGTGACGGCTATTCGGATTGTTTTGACATCGACTGCGACATCAGCAACCCGCTCATTCGCCCCAATGCCAAGGACTTGGTCTTTGATGGTATTGATCAAGACTGTGATGGAGAAGACAATGTGGCCACAGTCGATGTTGGCCACGGACAAACATGTGTCATCAACACCTTTGGTGAAGCCATCTGTCAGGGCAAAACCTCAGGCGGGATCGTTCACGAAACACCTGACACAGACTTCACATCGATATCTGTTGGGTACACATCCACCTGTGGACTCGATATTGTCGGCGGAATACACTGCTGGAATGAGTCCCAAAATATTGTGGCATTTACGCCACAAAATACAGGCTACACCGATGTGCAAGTTGGAAATGGGTTCGCATGCGCACTGAATACAGATCGCCAAATCGAGTGCTGGGGAGATCACGCATCAAGCCTCACACTGCCAACCGAAACACTGTTCGACTATTCGGTCAATGAATCCAACGCATGTGGAATTACAGACAACGGACAAATCAACTGTTGGGCCAATCACAATCTCCCATCACCACCACTTGGCAGCTTTATCGATGTCGAAGTCGGTGGTGAACATGCATGTGCACTGGACACTGATCACAACATTCAATGTTGGGGCAACGACAACAACGGACAAGTCAACGGACCCAGTGGCTATTATAAAAGCATATCGCTGGGCTTCGAGACAACCTGCGGCCTCAACTGGTTCAATCAGATTGAATGTTTTGGCGATATTGAACCGCCAAGTGGACATTTTACACAGCTGAGCCTTTATTCTGCCCACGGTTGTGCCATCGACACGGACAACGAGCTTCGGTGTTTTGGCACCCCAACGGCAAGCTCTTCAGGAGGTGGAGACGCTCTTATTGAAGATTGGGACAACGATGGCAGCACACTCACCAACGACTGTAACGATTCTCACCCCTATTACACCACAACCGATTTAGATGGAGACGGATTCAGTCCCTGCGATGGAGATCGAGACGACCAAGACCCAGATATCTCCCCCGCAGACCTCGATGGGGACGGCGTCGGTAGCGCAGACGGTGACTGCAATGATCTCGATGCTGCAATCACCCCAATCGATGCCGATGCCGATGGATTTTCTTCGGTGTGCGACAATGACTGCGATGACAACAACCCATTGATACATGCATTTGCCATTGACGGGGTCGATGATGGTCTAAATTCCAGCTGCTCAAGAGAAATATCACTGCAAGTGGCGGTGGGCGCTGACCACATCTGCGCCATTAGTGACGGGTTCACAGAGGGCTCAGGAGAAACAATCTGCTGGGGTGACGACACCTACGGCCAAACCACTCCTCCCAATGATCGGCACATACATGTGGTCTCGGGAGACGGCTTTTCGTGTGGGATTGCCTATGACAGCAATGCCACACTTGGTCACGGACCCATAAGCTGTTGGGGACGAAACAGTTCCAATATTGTCAACGATGCCCCAAGTGGCGCATTTTTTGCCATTGCAGCAGGAGCCGACCATGTCTGTGCCATTGAAGAAGGCGGAGTGCTGACCTGCTGGGGAGATGACAGCTTTGGTCAAGTTTCAGGTGCACCATCGAATGACACATTTGTCCAATTGAGCCTAGCAAGCGAACACAGCTGTGGACTCAATACCAATGCTCAGGTGCGATGCTGGGGTGAAAACAATGGATTTGAAAACACAACCCCTCCCCTCAGCCGATTTGCCAGAATAGAAACCAGTGATACGCACAGCTGTGCGCTGTCTGCAGACGGACAAGCACACTGCTGGGGGTCTGATGCAGATGGTGAAAGCACTCCTCCCTTATCGACTTTTGTCGACCTCTCCCTTGGAAATCAACGAAGCTGTGGCATCACAGAAAATGGCAATGTGCGATGCTGGGGATATGAAATTGCATTTGAGACTGGAGAATACACACACATTAGCCAGTATGGAGATGCATTCTGTGCCGTTGAAGCTGGTAACGGTCTACTGTGCTCAGGTACTTATTCAACCGGAGATGTGGTCATTACAGATCAGGACGAGGATGGAGACAATGTACTCATCGATTGCGACGATCTGGATGAATTTTTGACGGTCGCAGACACAGATTTTGATGGGGTGACCACCTGCGATGGCGATTGCGATGATCTTGACCCACTCGACATGCTCGACAAAGATGGCGATGGTTATACCCATTGCGACCTAGATTGCGATGACGACGATGGCAGTAAAAATCCCCACGACTCCGATGGGGATGGCTGGAGCACTTGTCAAGGTGACTGCGATGACACAGATACAACAGTGACCACCATTGACCAAGATGGCGACGGATTTTCCGATTGTTTTGTGGACTGCGACCCAACCAACTACAGCGTGCACCCTGCTGCCCAAGAACTTGTTGGAGATGGAATCGATAACAATTGTGACGGAATAATCGGACAGAGTGCCTATGTCTTTGACACCAGCACAAGCGGCCATATCGGCAGCTGTGTGATCCGAGAAGATCAAACCATGGATTGTTACCACACCTACAACCCAGATGTTTCAATTCGAAATACGCCCATTATCGCCGTCGACATGCACAAATCATCATACTGCTGGCTCGACTCAGCGGGCACCGTTCAATGCCAAGGAGTGCTTGGCAATCTCAGCCAAACCATCACTGGTCAGGTGCAAATCGCAGTTGGGAGCAATCACGGTTGTGCTTTGGACAGTCAAGGGACAGTCACTTGTTGGGGATTCAATGACAAAGGACAAATCAGTCCCATTCCGAACAATGGCAGCTATGTACAAATTGCTGCGGGCAATGACATTAGCTGTGGACTTCAGAACACGGGTGCAGTCACCTGTTGGGGTGGGTACTATTATACGCCGGTCATCAGTGGAGACTTCATCAGCGTCGCCACAGGTAATGCCAACACAGTCTGTGCCTTAAAGAAGGATTCCACCATCATGTGTGATTCATCAGTGTACAGCTATGACATGACGGAGTTTCCGCCACATCCTTACAAAAGCCTTGATTTTTCAAGCGACGAAATCTGCTTAAGACGATTGAGCAACCAAGCTAGGTGTTGGAGCGATGGCTATACCAGCAGGCCCAAACTTTTTGCCATTGAGCCAACAATTGAAGAATTTCAATCCGTTCAAGGCAGCTATCGAGGCCAGTGTGGCTTGAAGTTGGATGGCGAAGTGATGTGCTGGAACACCACAGAGTTGTCATCGGATTTGGACAATGACGGATTTAATGTCATGGTAGACTGCGATGACAAGGATGCCACCATCGGTGCATCGGTAAACGGTGCATGCCCCTAGACGGGTAAACCAAGGCCTCTGCCACCTCTATTGGGGTTCCTGTCTGGCTACGGGGTGTTCTACGCCCATTGTAATCTATGCGTATTGGCCGATAAATGGCCACACCATACATGGCATACTGAACCGATTAAGAGCAGCAATCACGGACTAATCGAGAAGGTTGGCACTCAACCATCTCTCCGCTTCTTCAATGGACATACCACAGCGCTTGGCATAATCAGCGAGTTGGTCTCTTTGAATCTTTCCAATACCAAAATACTTGGCTTGAGGGTGCGCAAAATACCAGCCGCTAACGGAGGCTGCAGGCATCATTGCCATGGACTCTGTCAATGAGACACCAATGTTGTCTTGAACCGACAGCAGTTCAAAAAGCGCCATCTTTTGCGTGTGCTCGGGACAGGCAGGATATCCTGGAGCAGGACGAATTCCTTGATACTTTTCAGCGATCAAATCGGTATTGTTAATGTCACTTGTCGCTTCATAACCCCACTCGACAGTTCGCACTCGATGGTGCAACCACTCTGCACAGGATTCTGCCAACCGATCGGCCAATGCCTTAAACAAAATGCTGCTGTAATCGTCAAAGTCTTTTGAAAATGCCTTGAGTTTTTCATCCATTTCAAGACCTGCCGTTACGCAAAACCCGCCCAACCAGTCCGGTGTTCCAACCGGCGCAATGTAATCAGACAAGCTCACATTGGGCCGACCACCGCTGCGATGGCCTTGTTGCCTCAACTGTTGGAACCGAGTTCGCTCAGATTGACGCGTCTCGTCCGTGTAGATCACGATTGAATCACCCACTCGATTGGCTGGAAATATTCCGAAACGGGCTTTAATCTGAAGCCAGCCCCCCTGAGCAATTTTATGAAGCATCTCTTGTGCATCATCAAAAAGGGCCTTGGCCTGTTCACCCACAACCGAATCCTCTAAAATCTTAGGATACCGCCCAGCAAGCTCCCAAGTTTGAAAGAAGGGTGTCCAATCAATGGTTTCAAAGAGGCTTTGCGGAGAAATATTGTCAATGGTCCATTCACCAACGGAAACCGGTTTCACAGGCGGTTCTGCTTTAAAATCAATTCGAAGGCGATTGACCCGTGCTTTGTCAAGTGGTATCTTCCGAGCGCCCGCGCTGGATTGCTTCCGTTTGTCAGCGATCTCTTGGTAACCAGTTTGAATGTCTAAAAGGTAACCTT
>JAYYJC010000313.1:0-12525 GCA_036146655.1 Myxococcota bacterium
CAATGGTCCCTTTGGAGTGGGAATGACAAAGTCGACTTTGGCCATTCGTTTTCCTGTGAAGTCTAGAAAGTCTGAAATGCGCACAAACGACTGTAATACTGGGTCAGAAGCATGGTTTGCCCAATTCGCTGCAGGCAAGAAATCAACAAAATGCATCAATTGATAATTTAACTGAATCCAAAGGTCTTCTGCTGACATCATGCATTTTTTGTTGTCGATTACCCTGTGGTATTCGATTGACTTTAGTGTTTCTAGACGGTGTGAGTTGTCAGTCAGTTCCTCAAGAAGACTTAAATGAGTAATGAGGCGAAGGACGGACGGAAAGGCTTCAACATGAACTTGTTCAAACTCAGTGAGAAGTGCAAAGAGTGCTGGAATCTTGTGCGCCTCCATGGCAAATGTATTTGTTGCGGTCCCAAAAATAGAGTGCAAAAGCGCCACATTTGGTGAATGATCTGAAAAGTAAAGAGCAGAATAGTCATAACAAAAAAGAAGGTGCTCTAGAAATGTGCCATCTGCATGTTCCATGCTGAAGTCACACTCGTTAACCATAAATGCGATGATTTTTGGATTCACAGGTGGAACATTGTCCGAATCGCAAATGGATTTGTAGGCATATTCGATTTCTTGTGCCCGTTCGTTGTCCCACTCAACATTTTTGGCAATTTTTGCTTTTATGACCATTCGTGGGAGTGCGCCTTCTAAGGTTGAAAAGATGGTTTTCTCCAAATCAAAATTTGATATTGGAGTGATTTTGACATGACCGCTGTGATCTGTTCCCTTGCCCCATGCGATGGCTGCTTTCCGCTGGATACTGTGTGTGTTTTCTTGGATAAGCTTGGCAATTTCAGTTGCTTCGGTCATCTTTTCTCCGAGTGTATTGATGCAAAGAGTGTTTCATAACTAAGGTTTTGAATTCCATTTTTGAAAATACGGTATGTATTTTCGTTTTTCACTGCAAGACCTAGGGGTGTGCATAGTAACCAGAGAGCATGTATCGAACACCATAACTGTTGTAAGAGCCACAACTCCCCCCGTCTGAACCTGTCTCATTGGTGGAAAGGTTGAGTGTGTCACCCGCTGGTATTCGCAGTCCGCTGTTCAATGACTGCTGAATAGATAAGCCGACTGAGGATGAATAGGACCCTCTAGAAATGGCACTGTGGGTTTCAAACTCTCCCAGTGATGCCCCACTGCCCAAAGACAATTGCGAATGGTGGTTGCGTTTGCAACTCATTGAGCTGTAAGATGTTAAGCTTATGTCTGTAACAATCAAATCTTGATTGCTTGGTGCTGTCAGAACAATCACAGATTGGCCACTTGTGACAGAGCCTCCTGCTGAGACCACAGGGTTGCTTCCAAAACTAACGCTGTGGGTTGGCAGGCTGGCATCTGCGCTTTGATTGGTTGCAATGAAAGTTAAGCAGGCACCGAGTATTAAAGTAAGTGTTGGAGTTCGGTAATCCTTCATAAAACCTCCTTAAATGTGTGGCGTAAGTGTAAGTGGTACAGTCCTTTGCTTCTAAACAAAAGATTGTACCTGTTGATGTGAAAAGATTTATTCATTGTGACAGCTTTTGTGGCCTGTAGACATGGGTCACCCCATCATAGCTGATGACCTTTTGATGTGGGGGCAGAAATAAACCCTTTGTGGTCACAAGTTGCAAATCGACCACTTTACCTGAGTTATCCAATTCGACAAATCCTTCAGCTTCTAGATAATTTTCAACAATTGCCCATCGAATATGATCATCAATGGGATCGGGAAAAGGATCTTCTTTTAAATGGAGTTTGCCAGCAAGGCGGATATATCGAGTGCCATTGATTTCTTCTTCTGAAAGCAATTGCAGCTCCACATGTTTCAGCAATGGAATTGCCCTTTCGGCTGGATCTTCAGCTGTTTCAACAGGCGGGCGAAGTTGGATGAGTATTTTTGTGGCAAGTTCAGTGGGAAGAACAATGGGGAATTCTGTAATTTTTTCTGGAGCTAACTGCTGTAAGTCATTGGCTGAGAGTAGAATCCAGTCGAGACCAAATGGCCCACCCCCTCTTAGATTTTTTTGAGGCAGGAAACGCAATACGGCTTCAACTAGTAATCCATCCCTTTCGAGTTCAGACAAACGCTTGTTTTGAGGTGGTGGCATTTTGGATCGAACCGGAAGTTGTTTGGCTTCAATCGCATCACGTAGGGCTTGTTCAAGTTTATCTGGGTCATCTGTCCCGGTGTTGTGCCCAGGTTTCCAAAGCTCGGTCACTTGTCCCTCTAAGTCAATCAAATGGGTTTGAACCAATTCCCAACTGTGACCTGTGTATGGCTCAATTCCACCCTGTGCCAGAATGGCTTCAGTTTCATGATTTTCGAGGTACAGCGGAATAAAGTGGTCGTTTATGAGGTTTATGACCGGTTTATGTGAGAGCGTCCAAGACCTGAACGCTGCACCGGCTGGTCAGCACCGACCATCCAATTCTCCCCACATGGAGAATAAAAAAATAGGGCGTTGGCTTTCCTGTGACAAAGCTTGGGCGGTTGTGTAATCTGTGACCCATGGGATCTTGTCCCAAACCCGTTCGCTTTTGCGAAGCGCAAAGTACCTTACTTCTTCACGAATTTTTTCGATGTCCATTGTGATCGAAAGTGGTCGCTCAATATTGATGGTCAATGGTTGACCCAATCCGGTGACTGGCAATTGCTGAGGTTCCTCTGTTTCCGCCTTCTCAACTTTGGTGCCTGGCTTTACAAATGATGGCGCTGGATGGAAAGTTTCCTTAGTAAGCAGAGGGCTTTCATCCGCCTCTGTGTTTTGGTGACACCCAATTGAGAAGATGGCCAATGCTGACAGACTTGCTAAAGAAATCATACAATGTCTCCGTTATAAAGGCACTGTATGTATAGCACAATCAGGGGCTCATCATGTTTTTTTTACTCCCGATGTCTTGTTTTCAATCCGAAGTGGAGACTGTTGAAGTTGAACAAGCAGCGACAGAGAAAGAGGTCAAATCGACCATTAAACGGACTCTGGTTGCGCCTGACAATTCGCAGGTCAAACTGCCCAGTCAAATGGCATCTGAACAGCCAATATCTGAAGCCTTGGATTGGGGAGCCTACCCATTTCTGAATACTTCTGAAGGGGTTCAAAGCCTTCAGGAGCGTTTCAATGTGCCCGATGGATACAACAGGGTTGAAGTGTTAGAGGGCGGTTTTGCTCATTGGCTTCGTGGCATTCCGACTTTAGACCGTCAAAAAGTATATTCTTTTCGCGGCGAAGCCGTACGAAATGCCTCTGCGATTGCGGTTGTACCCATGAGTGTCGGTAGGGGAGATATCCAGCAGTGTGCTGATTCCATCCTTAGACTGTATTCGGAATACTTATGGTCAAAAGGCGCAGCGGATGAATGGGGCATTCATTTCACATCTGGCGACTTATCCCGTTGGAAAAATTGGAAAGAGGGGCAGCGATTTAAAGTTCAAGGCAATGCTGTAAGCCGTCTGGATTCTGGCGTATTTGATGACTCATATGGGCAGTATCAAAACTGGCTTCATCATGCATTTGTGTATGCGGGAACACAGTCCCTGCATCTTGATTCCAATCCTGTGGCGCTCACAGACAGCATCCAACCCGGTGACTTTTTTGTCAGTCCAGGTTCTCCAGGCCATGCGGTTATAGTATTGGATGTGGCGACTGCACCTGAACGGCCGCCATTGGCCTTATTGGGGCAGGGCTTCATGCCTGCTCAGGAGTTTCATGTGTTGACAGACACCGGTGCACATGTGCATGAACACTGGTTTGAACTTCCACAAGAGAAGGGCGCATATTTGCTTAATCCTTCCTATTATGCAATCCCCCGTGATGCAGTCTTCCGATTTTAAAAACTTATCTGTACACTGCGTGATGATGATGAAACAAACCGGATTTTACTTGAGTACATCCCAACCGTATTGTGGCACCCCATTGGGTAGAAACCGATATGCATGCCCCCGCATTTTCAGACACATCAATCTCGTGGAAGTATGCCATTTGATTTGTTCGGCGGTTGCGTGAAGACGGGTCTGGTTCTTGGAAAGTTTTTGCCTCTGCACAATGGTCATCTTTATTTGATTCGTTTTGCTGCTCAGCATGTGCAAAGACTGTATGTGGTGGTTGAGTCTGTGAGGAACGAGCCCATTTCACACCAGACTCGTCTGTCGTGGGTCAAGTCATTGTGTCCCAATTGTGAAGTCATTTCACTTGTAGAACACATGCCTCAACGCCCTGAGGATAGCCCGGACTTTTGGACTCAATGGCGCACCGTGCTTGAGGGCATTCTGCCGGAACAGATTGACTTTGTTTTCGCATCTGAACGGTATGGCATTCCCTTGGCTTCTGTTCTAAATGCCCAATTTTGTCCATTGGATATTGGTCGCATTGGTGAAAACATCTCAGGCACCCAAATACGAGACGACATCTATGCCCATTGGTCACATCTTCCACATCCCGTCCAATGTCATTTCCAAAGTAAAATTTGCATTGTGGGTGCGGAGTCTGTTGGAAAAAGCACAATTGCGAAATCCCTTGCTGTGCATTTGAATGGGCGAATGGTTCCTGAGTATGCCAGACATTATTTGGAGACTTTCGAACGGGCGCCTAAGTTATCAGACATGCCAAAGGTTGCCTTTGGACAGTTGTGTGCCGAATCCGCACGCTCTGAGTTTGGGGATCCTTTTTTAATCTGCGACACCGATCCATTGACGACAATGGTTTGGTCCCATCATCTATTTGGACGCTGTGATGACCAACTCCGACATTGGGCAAGTTCAGTCCAGTACGAATTAACCTTACTGCTAGAACCAGATGTCCCTTGGGTAGCGGACTCGGTGCGCTACACCCCCAATGACCGATGGGCATTTCATCGAAGGCTGGTTGATACACTCAACCAGTACAAGCGCCCGTATGAGATTATCAATGGGAGTTGGTCTGAACGGTTAATAAAAGCCAAGCAATTGGTGAATCAACTCATGGACGCAAAGCGTTTATCTCTCTTTTGGACGGAAGAGGATTGACCTTGTCATTCCGAATCTATGTTGTGGAAAACTTTGATGACATCGTCATCTGCCTCAAGTGCTTCAATCAACTGCATACATTGCTCAAATGTAGTCTCGTCAACTTGCTTGTAGGTGTTCGGTATTCGTTCTAGTGTTGCTTCTTCTGGTGTGATTCCGAGCGATTCTAATTTGGCTTGTATGTCTCCAAATGCATCTTTTTCACCGTAAATCACAAATCGGTCATCTTCCACTTCAATGTCTTCAGCGCCGGCATCGATCATTTCAAGGGTGAATTCATCCTCATCGAGGGTGTCTTTGAGAACCTCAAAAACCGATTTTCGATCAAACAAAAACTGAAGACTCCCTGCATTTCCAAGTGTACCGTGATTTCTTGAAAAGTGGTATCGGATGCTGGCAATGGTACGAGTCACATTGTTGGTTGAGGTCTCGACAAAGATACCTACGCCACCAGCACCGTATCCTTCATAAAAGACATCTGAATATCCATCTCCATCGTTGCCCAATCCGCTCTTTATGGCTCTGTCGATATTGTCTTTGGGAACATTGTTTTGTCGGGCCTTATTGAGAGCTACCCTTAACAAAAAGTTGGTTGTTGGGTCATCTCCGTGAGACTTCACGGCTCTTGTGATCTCAAATAGAATCTTCGTGAAAACTTGTCCTCTTATCTTGTCCTGCGCTCCTTTTCGAGCAGCAATCTTTGCAGACTTTCGACCCATGGTAAACCTCAATGACTTAGAACTTCATTGAATTAAAGGGATTTCCAGAAAAAATCAAGTTTCAGTCGTATCCAACCCCAATCTGGATAATGAAGACAAAAAGTCCTGCATCATATTTTCTATAATGGTCTGTGCAGGAAGTACTTTCTGCAAGGGGCCGCAGACCTGCCCGACGGGCATGATGCTGTGTTCATGGAGATTTGGGTCAATCGCATTTTGATTGATGGTGTGGTAACCTTTGGGAATTGGACTTGGTGCACTTGCCGGCAATCGGCCATTTTGAGTGTCATGAAACCAAGGTACTGTTCCTGATTTGAGCAGGGCAACCTTCTCTTGGTACCGGTCACTTTCCCATTCCTGAATGTAGTCATTGTTTAATGTTCTGGCTGGTCTACCAGTGTAGATTTCAGTGCGAATGGTATCGCCTGATCTGGATTTTTGTATTGCCAGTTGATGGGATGGCCATGCATTCGCTTCTTCTGCCATTATAAACCGTGAACCCACCCATACACCTTCAGCGCCCAATGCCATACAAGCAGCCAGCCCTCTGCCATCAAAAATTCCACCAGCACCAACCACTATGATGTTGGTATTTTGGCAGAGGTCCACAACTTGTGGAATGAGAACCATGGTCGATATGTCACCCGTGTGTCCACCGGCCTCAGTGCCTTGAGCGCAAATGATGTCGACACCTGCGTCGATGCAGTATTTGACATGTTTTGGGGAACCAACCATGTTCATGACTAAGATTTGGTGCTGATGTAATTTTTCAACTGCCCATTTTGGAGGCACCCCGACTGCACAGACAAATAAATTGATGTTTTCTTCAATCATGACTTCAAGCAACGCACCCAATTGACCCTTGGTGTAATCATGATTGGTGGCACGCGCACCTGAACCGATTTTGGGGAGCAGCAAATCCACTCCAAATGGTCTTTCAGGATTGAGAAGTGCTTTGGTGTCTTGAATGCAACGGCGAAGTTCAGATGGCGACATCCCAATTGCACCAAGAGTGCCAATCCCACCAGCATTCGAGACAGCTGCAACAAGCTTTGGACCTGCAATGCCGGCCATGCCTGCGCTCATTATCGGATATTGAATATTTAATAGGTCTGTTAATCGGGTGTGATGGCGCATTTGAAATTCAGATTTGTACGAATTGTTCAGATATTTCGAGATGTTGCTGCAGGTAATGTCATAGTATGACTATTCAACATTCTACAGTGGTTCCCATGTTCTTGTCACTTCTTTTCATATCTTGCACACAAACAGATACTAAAAATCAAAATGCGGATGTCGCAGAACCGACACCCGATGTCACAGAACCTTCTGAACCGCCGGTCGATACTGACACCGACGCCCCCATTGACCCAGATGACTCAGGAAGTCAGCCGGACACCTCAACGCCCGAAGATACAGCAGTTCCCGAAGACCCCGCCGAGCGAGAGGGATGGGATTTGGTCTGGAGAGATGAATTTGAGGGCAGCGATATTGATTTATCGTTGTGGTCATTTGAAGTGAATGCGCAGGGTGGAGGCAATAACGAGGCGCAGTATTACACTGATAGAAGCGACAATGCCAGAATTGAAAATGGTGCCCTTGTTATTGAAGCTCGTTCCGAGCAGTATACGGGTGGGGAAGGAACCAGAGACTATACTTCGGCTCGGCTTCGAACAAAGTACAAAGGAGACTGGTTATATGGCCGTTTTGAAGCTCGGATCCGTTTGCCCGAAGGGCAAGGAATTTGGCCAGCATTTTGGATGCTGCCCACGGACAATGTGTATGGTACATGGCCGGCCTCGGGTGAAATCGACATTATGGAACTCGTGGGTCATGAGTCCAATGTGGTCCATGGTACATTGCATTATGGTGGGATTTATCCGCATCATACTTACACCGGTGATTCCGTTACCATCACGGATCCCTTTTCTGCAGACTTTCATACCTTTGCAGTGGAATGGGAGCCTGGCGAAATACGATGGTATGTCGATGAGCAACACACCCAGACACAAACCAGTTGGTATACGACAGAGGGTGTTTTTCCGGCGCCATTTGATCAGCGCTTTCATTTGATTTTAAATGTCGCCGTTGGTGGTAATTGGCCTGGCTATCCCGACTCCAGTACTCAGTTTCCACAGCAAATGGTGGTGGATTATGTTCGTGTGTATCAGTTGTCAGACAGTTCGCCAGAACCAGAACCAGAACCAGAACCAGGCAATCTTTTAAGCAATGAAGGGTTCGAGAATGCAGCTTTTAATGGTGCCATTTGGGCTCCGGATTCTTGGCTGATTTACCCGACTTCTTTAAGCAACTTCAATGCGTCTGAAAATGGAGAGGCCATCTACAACAGCTCTGCGGTCTTTCAAAGCCAAACTGGCCAACGGGCTTTGAAGGTGTATGGACAATTTTCTGGTTTTGAGAACCGAACTCCAGTGTACCAAGAGTTTCCTGCGCAGTCTGGAGAAACATTTTCCCTCGATGTCTACGCCTATACACACATAGATGATCGCATCAATGGCACCAATCGAGCCAATGCCTTCATTGCATTTTTTAATGGAAATTATGACTATTTGGGAGGGGCAGTTTCGAACTTAATGACACCCAACAGTCCTACAAATGTCTGGACTTTGCTGACCACCTCGGCAGCAGCACCAGCAGGAACGACTCTTGTGCAAGCAGGCATAGAGTACATGCAATGTGAAGGGCAGCAATCGGGTCAATGTTACGATGCTGGCAGTATTTATTTTGATGATGCCACATTTACAAAACAGTAATCCACATGCCGTTAATTTATGCTGTCTTAGTTGATTAGAGATTAGAAATCTTGACATCATTCTTTTTGTTTTATAGGTTGATTTGTTTGGAGGGTTCAAAAAATGTGGGCTGCGTTATGTGTGCTATTCATGCAATTTGCAAGTGCTTCTGAAGCAGATGCACGGTTGAAAACCAATGTCAGTCTGGGGGGCCTCCTGTTGACCGGTAACCTCAATCAACTTCAGGCCAATTTCAATGGGATAATGACATATACAGAGCCCAAATGGGGCAATGATTTGATCGTGAATGGCTATCGAATATACATGAAGCCTCCAGAAAGTACAGACTATGTGCGTATAGGTGACAATCTGCTGATCAGCGACTTGCCCAATGTGTATTTAAGCCAGAAGGTGTATCTTGTTGGATTGGCTCACTACAGCTCGAGTTTGCTGCATCAAATTGACGATCGTTGGCTCGGTGGTGCGGGTGTCGGCTACACCCCAGTCCGTTCTCCTCAATTTTTGGTTCGTGCGGCTGTCGGGGGATTTTATGAGCACACTCGCTATCCCTCCAATGTCTTTAATCTCGATGTCGCACACAGCGGAAACATTCGACAGGTGCCCCGTGGTGGGATTCTGAGTAACGGATGGTACAGTCGGACAAACAGCCCTGTGACACTTCGCTATGTGGCTTGGTATTTTATCAATCCCACAGATCTACAAGATCGACGCCACTTTCTTGATGTCAGCACCACAGTAAAGATTAAAAAAGCGATTGGTGTGCGCATTGGTATGAGCTACGCCGGCAATAGCGTTGTTGTCAAAGGCGTTCAAACCTCAGACTTGAGAGCAACGGTTGGATTAAACTTTACCTCACAACGGCAATGAACTCTGAACAATTTGAACAACTTAAAGAACTCATAAACTTATTCGACTCAGGTATTCTAAGTGTGGATGAGTTTAAGTTGGCAAAGAGTAAACTCTTTGAGGTCATGTCCACCAACCCTGTCTCAAAACACACCCATTTAAGTGACCATGGTTGGTTTACAGGTGGGTTCATTCGAGGCTATCAACTGACGCAAATGGTTGGAAAAGGTGGTTTTGGCGTGGTTTGGGAGGCCAGAGACGCAAATGCTTCTTCCGTTGCAATGAAGGCTGTACAAGTGCGCGATGAAGAACAACGGGTGCGGTTGATGAACGAAGTTGAGATTTTGAAGTCACTTGATTCACCTTTTATTGTCGGTTTGAAAGAGTATTTTCATATTGAAGATTGGATGATTTTGGTTCAAGAGTTTATTGAAGGAGCCACTTTGGACAACTTTGTCACACGGCTCCATTATGATTTGAAAGACATTGATGACATTGCATCAGGTCTATTTGAAGGGTTAGAAGTTATTCACAACAATCATTTAGTGCATCGAGATATCAAACCTCGCAATGTACTTTTGAGCCGAAACGACAATTGCTGGCATCCCAAGATCATTGATTTTGGGATTGTGCGCCGTCTCGATAAAACCACCACTGATTTTCATACTCAAGAGGGTGTGGCAATCGGAACGCCAGGATTTATGGCGCCGGAACAGTACATGACTCCTGCGAATGTCGATGCCAGTTCCGATATATTTGCCCTCGGTTCATTGCTTTATTTTTTGGTAACCCGAAAGAGAGCTTTTCGGGGTGCCAGTCATTTGGAAGTGCTTCGAAAAAGCTGTTTGGGTGAATACGATCACCGCCTACTTGAGCAATCGCACATCCCCAATAGAATACGCTCGGCAATTGAACATGCATTGCAGCCATCTTTGGGTGACAGGCCCAAGTCAATCATGGAAATGAGTAACATTTGGTTTGAGCACTCAGTCGAACTTGACCTGGTCACCACAGCCAGTTTGGACATTTCCTCTTTTCAACAATTTTTGCCTTCCGAACGGCGTCTCTATGGCCGTGACCAAGACATTATTGCGTTGAAGAAACATCTAAATCAACGGCAACCTGTTTTGCTTTTTGGAGACTCCGGGGTTGGAAAGTCTGCCCTCGCATATCGTGTTGTTAGTGAGTACGAACAGACACATGACCTGATTGTCATTGAGCTTGGTAAAGACGAGACCATGCATGACTTTTACATCAAGTGTGCGCAGCATTTCAATGTACCGATAAAAAACCCATCATTGAATGAAACGATCTCCAATGTACTTAGTTACAAAGGGGACACATTTTTCTTGGTCGATGGAACATTTGATTGTGGTCAAGCTCTACAGACTGTCATGCAAGAATGGACAACAGATTTCGACCATGTGAAATGCCTTGTAATAAGCCGGAAACGGATTGATGGGTTTAGCAAAGCACTCGAGGTTGGTCCTTTAAGTCTGGGTTCTGCTCAAGATTATTTCTTGGAAGTGGCGCGTCGTCATGATCCGTTTTTTGATATTACATCACGCAATCAGGCAGATATCAATGTTTTGATTAGCAGCACCCGAGGCATCCCGTTGCGGGTAGAACTCTTGGCTCCGCATGTTGCAAATCATGGACCCAATCAACTCAAGCATTTGATTGAAAAGATATACGATGCACATGCCAAAGGAGTCATCTCCATTTCCATCGAACAGACGGTGTCTTGGTCATTTGAACTTCTCAAACCATACGCCAAAGAGGCGATTAGACAGATTTCAATATTTAAGTCGGATTTTGATTTGGAGGGTGCGGAGCATGTCTTGGATCTCAGTGTGATTGAACAGACACCACTCTTGATGGATGTGCTTCACGAACTCGAAAGCAGTGGTTGGTTGCAGGTCAAATCAGTCCATACACTTCAAAGAATGCATTTACACGATTCAATGCGCAGTTTTATTCTCAAAACTTATCCAACCCATTCTCCAGAACTCGAGTCCCGTTACATCAGTTATTTTGAAGGTTTTGCCACTTCAATGGACGAGCGTCATCATGGTGCGAACGATGCACAGAGTTACTTGAAATTGAATGCTGAAATTGGCAACCTACACAATGCAATGGAACTTGCCTTGAATAGAGGCGAAGTGGACAAGGCAGGCACATGTTTGAGTGGGATTAATATTGACTTAAAAAAACAAGCGGTCTCCACCAATGCATGTGAACTTTTTAAGGCCTTTCCAATATACAGAGTAACCCAAGCAAATATCCAAAAAGACCTTTATCGGATGTGGGCATGGCATCTCCGTGAATCTGGAGACCTTAAACTCGCAAAACAAATCTATGACAACGCAATTGCGGTTTGCGATAACAACGGGTTTAACAAAGCAGGGATCTATTCAGATATGAGTTCAATGTATTACTTTGCGAACAAGCATGACCTTGCACTGAAACTCGGATTAAAAGCCTTAGAGTTGCGTTTATCGGAAACAAATCCAAAGAACACTGGGAGAATATACGACCTGCTCGGTTTGATTTATAAATCTCAGGGAAAACTTACTGAATCACATAAATATTTTAGACTTGCCATTGCGTCACTGCGTCAGGAAAATTTGCAGATTAGGCTTGGCATTGCATTGTCCAATTATGCCAATGTCCTTCTTGGTGATGGTCAAATCCAAACAGCGCTCGATATGCTATTTGAAGCACAGTCTATTTATGAGAACACCCAATCCTCGGTCTATCTCGGCCAAACACTTGGCAACATTGGCGGCATCTATTCCCATTTGGGACAACCCGAAAAAGCCTTAAGATATCACTACAAGGCTCTTCAAATACACAAAAGCCTCGGCAGAAAGATGGCAGAAGGTGTTGAACTTTCACTTTTGTGTCTATTCTTGTTTTTGACAGTGTAAAAGCCTGTTCAAAATCATATTCCGCAGGCAAACCCCTTTTTGCGCGCATCCATACGAGACCCATCATGGACACACCGCAAAAAGCAGGATGGTGAACTTTGAGAATCGGTATTGAGTCCGCAAAAAATGACTCAGCTTCAGACCAATTCTGTATGCGCATGTGTGCCTCTGCCAAAAGTGAAAGTTCAACACCTTCTGCCATCTTTCTGCCGAGGCTT
>JAYYJC010000314.1:0-2679 GCA_036146655.1 Myxococcota bacterium
CCCACCATTCTCAGAGGTCGCATTCAAATCATCCACTGGAATGCCCACTGCATTGCTGTAAAACGGGCCAATTCCAGCTTGTGGAGTCAGTTGGATGGTCACATTGGGCACATTGATTCCATCGCCATTGATTCCGTTCGAGACGGAAAAGGCCAAGACACCGGTGCCTGCTTCCCACTGTTGATCGAGTGCGCTGAATTGGCCCTCGGTCAATGTGTGTGAAAGAAGAGACACATTGGCCAACTCAACATCGTTGTCTTGTGTTGAAAATGCGAGTGCGCCGCCCACATAATCTGGGGCACTCAAACTCAAGATGTGATTGCCATGGGTTGTGGCTTCGACAGCATAAATGCCGTCTGAGTCGGTTTGGGTACACAGAGCGGTCTCTGTGACACACACTTCAACGCCACCGATGCCAACCGCCCCCAACAATTCAACCACGGTTCCAGAAACAGTGACGGTTGGTGCTGTGCCGTTGGACGAGTCTTTGTCCGACTGGGTGCAGGCAAATAGGAAAACAATCATTGGACTTTAACCTCGATGGTGCACAGAGTCTGGCTCGGAAGGGTCAGGGTGAACGCATCGCCCTCGATGTCTTCACTGTATTCTGAAGACTCACATTGCAGTGTATACTGACGGTGTCCGTCAATCAGCCTTTGAAGAACGACTTCCCCAGAGTGGTCTTCCGGTGCGGTGTTGTACAGCTGAGCACGGAGTGCTGTTGGGCTCGCCGTTTGAACATTGACACGGAGAGTCTGATGCGGGAAGCCCCATCGAACCGCAGGTAAGGGTAAAATGCTCGCTTCACCAATGTCGCCAGTCACCATGTTGTAAAGGATGGAAGTGTCGACACCTGGCAGGGGGGCTTCGGCAATGCCGTTCCAGTACCGTGTGTGAAATTTGAGCACTCTGTCCGTAAAACGGACTTCAGAGGTGTACATTGCCTTGTTCCATGACAGTGCTGTGGTGGGATTGACCAAGGCAGACTCTAAAGCCGCATCTTCCCCTGTGATGCGATAGCGAATGTAGTCTCCACCATGTTCAAGCAGAAGCTCATCGGACGCCGAGGTGCCAGTTAACAACCACTGTTTTTCCAAAACCGACAGCAACTTTCCTTTGATTTCTTGAATGGCCCACGATTCGGAGCCTGTTTCGGAAGAGTCGACGGTGGGGTCTAAGCTTCGTTGGGCAAGGTGATCAATGAGTTCGACATAGTCAGAGTTAGCGTGTTGGTGTGCAGCGAGTACCATGGCTTGACCCAACATGGAGAATGCCCGTGGATATCGAAAGGTGGCGTCGGTGTAATGACAGCCCGGATTCCACCAGTCGTCTCCAAAGGGTTCTCCTGACGGAAAGGCAATGGCAGCCGGTGGAATTCCGGAGGGCTTTCCGTTTGCTTCCAGCATAGAAGACGCCGTCCAACCGGACAACCATTCCGATATGGGAACGCCAACTTCGTCGTCATTGGTGAGTTGCCAGAGCAGAAGGGCCGGTTGAAGCACACGCGTATGGTAGGGCGTGTCACAGGCTCGGTCTTCAGAGTCGCTCACTTCGTCAGAACTGAAATAGCTGCTTTTAAATTGCCGATGTCCCAAGTCATTTGTGTCGGTCCACAAGGTGCGCATCAGCGTTGAGATTCGTCGAGCCCGTTGTTGCCAGAGTTCTTCTTCTGGAAAGAGAAGAAGCATTGGGGTCAGGCTGTCGGCGGTGTCTTCAGACCCATGCTCAACATCAATGACCATGTTGGTATATCCCCCGCTCAACCGTTCCAAATCGAAGATGCCTTCTGCCAACAGACGCTGGGCGTCAGTGAGTGTCTCGTCGTCGTAGCCGAGAAGGATTGGAGACCACCACCGCCACATTTCCACATCATCGCCCCAGCCCCCTCCAAATTGACCGTCCGGCGCTTGACGGTCGGTTATCCAAAAATCAATGATCTCTCCGAGACTGGACATGGCCTGATGTTGTTGATGGACCCAAGTGGGTGCCGTTTCGGGAAGGTCTGGGTGTGTCCATGCGACCTTCTCTCCCAAGTACATGGGCAGGATTGGATTGTCTGGGTAGGCGGCATGGGCTGATTCGAGTAGGGTTAGACCTTCTTGATAAAAAGTGTCACTCAACAGGCCGTTTTCGATTGCGGTCCAAATCAACATGCGGCCACGGTACATCTCCCACATCGGCTTCAACACAGAAGACATGACTGGTGGGGGATAGCTGTTGTCCGTTTGACCTGGAAAGACCCGCATGAGGAAGAATCCACCCAAGTAGCCACCTTCTCCAGCGCTGTCTTGTTCACCCGGGACCCAATGGTGTTCCAGACCGTTTGACCACAGGTCGATGATAGGGAGAAGCGTGCCGAGATCTTCTTGAACCGTGTCATAAACCGATTGATCCGTGAGCACATCGTGGAGCGCCATCAGGCCCTGATAGCGTTCCTGTTCCGACTCGAGATTGCCCAAACGCGTCAGTTCAGCCTCGAGCTGTGTCTCTGTCATTGGAGCGCTCGACGGAAGGCCGTCAACAGGAGTCTTGCAGGCAAGCAGGAAGAGTAGGGTCATGGGTTCAGACTAGCACATTTATTGCTGTCTAGACGGAATGGGTGAGGCTGTTGCACCCCATGGTGTGTGATTAAGTCGAACCGCTGGAGGCTTTGACTGAGCTTATTCTACCGCTTCAAAG
>JAYYJC010000315.1:0-10000 GCA_036146655.1 Myxococcota bacterium
AATGCGTATTGGCACAAGCATGGTGAGGGGGACCAAACAAAATTAAGTCATCATAATCTTCTTGAAAGGGCGGTATCGAAAAATTTGAACGAAGCAGGGCAGTTGTACATTGGGACCTTAGAAGCAGCCAAACAGGAGGCTGGGTTGTTCCTTGAGGTATTCCGACTCACACTTGATGATGGAGTGCTGCCTAATGTATTGGGTGCGGAACTGGACGGCGCATGCCGTCTGGATGTAAATCATCAAACCTACGACAGTCAATTGTCTTTCCAGAACCCACATGTAAGCGGCTCAAGCAGTACCATCCAAATTAAGTTTAAAGCGGATCGAGTGGACTTTGACCCAGAAACAGCACAGTTGAGTATCATTGACTACAAAACCGGAAAGTATTGGGGAACGGCAAAGGTCAATGATGAAGAAGACGATGCCTTTTATGCTCAAAACAGAGTACGGTTGGTCGATCAAATTCTTCAGGGGAGAATGCTTCAGCCCATTGCTTATTTGGGTTGCCGCGAGATTTACCGCACTGATGTTCCCAAGTTGAGTGTCTCTGGCGAACTCCTTTATCTCAATACTGAAGCATATCCGTTGTCAGGACGGCGGTTTCAATTGACTGACAGTGTGCAAGAATCTCAAGATGAAAAGGCGCTTCTGAAAGTAGCGATTAATGGATTAGGTGCTGCTGCGCTTGCCACATTAATGTCGAGAAAAGAGGGATTAAATTTTCCGAGAGCCATCAAGTTGCCACCCAAATCTGTACTCGAATCATGTTCAGAGTCGTTGTTTAAAGGTCCCAATTTTGTAGAACCACAAAACATAGAAGATTACAAACTCAGCCGTTGGTGTAAGGATTGTGAAGTTCGCACGGCCTGCCGATATGGAGACAGTTCTTTTCACGGTCGCCTTAAAAGAACAATGTTCCTAAAGCCCAAACAGCCCATCGAACATCACCTCCATACCGTATGGTCTATTGGTCAACGCGAGAAGAAGTCGACATGATAGACACAGAATTATGGCGAGATGTTCTCGATTATCTGAATATCAATCATAGTATGTCATTGCATTCGCAATCGATTAGCAAGACGGTAGACGAAAGACCACCCCCTGTTTTTCAAAAGCAAGCACTTGGAACTGTTGAAGCGTGTCAAAAGGCAAGGCAATACAGTCAATCCCGTTTTGACCATCCAATTGTACTCATCGCTGGTGCCGGAACGGGCAAAACCGCCACCCTAATTGCCAGAATTTTGCATTGGTGTCTGGGGGAGGGATGGGAAAAAGCCGCTAAAGAACTCGGGGCCTTAAATACTGATGAGTATATGTTGGCACTTCGAGTGGTCCGTCGAGTGAGCGCCATCACATTCACTGAGGCTGCGGCGGCCGAAATGGCGTTGCGTGTTGTAGAGGGGTTGAATTCACTAGTACAGGGCCACAAAGTGGTGGGCTTTAGTCCTGAGCTTCTTCATCTGGAACAATCTGAGTTGTTGTTTAGAGCGTCTGCTTTGTTGGATGTGGTTGATGAATTAACAATCCAGACCATACATGCATTTTGTCAGAGTATTTTGACCCGTCATGCCGTTTTGGCAGATTTATCTCCAAATCTATCGGTTGATGCCGACCACGAACGAACCACTCAACTTCTCAGAGATGCACTTCTGGAGGATGTTCTGAAATGTTTCAATGAATCAGAACATGACTTTTTCAGATATCGGTTGTACCAGCATTGCTTTCAATGTGGGATTCAAATTCCTCAAATATTTAATGTTGGCTTATCTTTGATTAAGAGTGGTGCCCGTTCAGAGTTTATGGTGGAAACAGCCTTAAACCCAAGGCACAATGCGTCTCATTATGTCCAACTTTTGAAACTTCTGACAGAGCTTTCATCACTCTTTTTAAAGTTGCCAACTTCACGGTACCGTGCACACGGAACACCTCGTATCAGAAATGCTTTTGACACGGTTATCGCCCTTGTCGAGCGCATCGTTCAAGCCTCCATTCTTGATTACCCAACCGTCTTTGAGGGAATTGCGACACATCAGCCTGAGATTGAGGCACTATTGAAGTTTCTCAATGCCTTTGGGCAAAAGAGTTTTCAAAGCTTGGCTTTAAACTTTAAAAAACGAGACAATTGTTCAGATTTGGACAATCAAACACTTTTTGAAACCCTTCAGGCGCACAGTGCCCGTTTGCGGCCTCTTTTAAAAGCCTTGTCTCAAAATGACATTGTTTCTGTCGAAATCTTTCGATTGATTCTTTACCCCTTACTCCAGCAAGTAGAGCAATCAAAACACCGTGAAGGGGTGCTAAACTTTGAGGACCTTCTCTATTTTTCTGCTAAGTTGGTATCGCTTTCACAAGACAATCCCACAAACCGAGCGGCGCGGCATCAGGTTCAATCTGGTATTGACTTACTTTTGGTCGACGAGTTTCAAGACACCAGCCAAATTCAGTGTGAGCTTATCGAAGCACTCGCACTCGATCCAAGTTCTTCAAAATTACCGTCTTTGTTCATTGTGGGGGACCCAAAACAGTCCATTTATGGATGGAGGAATGCTGATATTTCTGCATATTTTCGCTTTGTGCAGAGGCTGGAAGCCTTTGCATTACAGCGTTCTGCTGACTCACAGTGTATTCAGCACCTCTACCAAAACTTTAGATCTACGCCAGCAATTCTCTCTGAGGTTGAACAAATCATTGATCCTGTAATGTGTGCAACACCTGGCTTACAGCCACCATTTCAGTCCTTAATTGGCGTTCGAAAAGGAGAGATATATTCTCAAGATGATGGGGATTGTGTCAGTCCAATTGAATACTGGGTGACCTGGGACATCGATTCTGAGAGTGACAGCTGGCCTGCGAGTCCAAAAAAATCAATGCAAACCGACAAAGCAGCCCTGTGTGAGGCCAAAGCACTGGTGCAGGACATCTTAAGACTCAGAAAGCACTACGCCCCCGAGGTTTGTACAGATCAAGACAAGCAGGTCATGTGGTCTGACATTGCCATTATATTTAGAGCCAGAGGCCGCTTGCCTGTTTTCATCGAAGCCCTGCGAGAACATCAAGTCCCTTATGTTGTGAGTGGAGATGTCAACTACTTTAAGCGAAGAGAGGTGATTGAAGCCACTGCAATGCTTCAGTGCATACTTGACCCCAATGACATGCTTTCGTTGGTATCGTTTTTGCGGTCGAGTGCTGTGGGTATGCCTGATGTTGTATTTCTGTCATTGTGGTTATGTGGTTTTCCGGGCTGGATGAGTCGTATTCACCTTCGAACTGACGACCAGTTTCAAACCGAATTAGATGATTATTTTAAGCACGGTTCAAAGCTTCGGACCCTGGTAGAGCAAGCCAGTTCGAACATTCCAAATATCGATGCATTTGCGGCTTGGCCAGTAGCGCTAAGTCGAACGGTCCAACACATCCGCCATTTGAGGAAGCGAATAAAGAGTGCCACAGTGACTCAGTGGATTGACGAACTTCGCAGTGCGTTTTCCTTTGAACTCACAGAAGCTGCCGCCTATCAAGGGGTGTACCGTCTCGCCAACCTTGATCGGTTTTACTTGACACTCCATCAGATGCTCATTGAAGCGCACGGAAATTGGTCCGAAGCATTGACCCAAATGCAGCGTGCCATCCGAAACCGCAAAGAGGCTTCTGAAGCAAAGCCAAATTCGATTACCGAAAATGCTGTTCAAATTATGACGATTCATTCTTCAAAGGGTCTTGATTTTAAACATGTTTACCTAATGGAGACCCATAAAAAATCGCCTGCTGGAGGGCGATTTGACAACATCGTTTTACCCAGTCTAGGGGCTTTATATGCCTTTAATCAAGCCCAAACCATGAGCATAGCTGCTGCTCAACATCACCAACAACTGACTGCTGATCATGAAATGATCCGTTTGCTATATGTGGCCTTAACAAGAGCGAAAAACAGACTTGTGATTTCAGGGGTCTTTCCTGACAAAATCCCCACACCAAAGCAAAATTACAACGCATTTAGTCAAATTATCGGGATGAGGCTGGGACAACTTACAGATGGTGTCTCCTTGAATGACCATTTATCGAGCGCATTTTGGCCCGATTGTTCTCAGCAGTTGTTTGGACAGATTGCGCTGTGTCTTCCATCATTGACTAAATCTGTACACATCAATTCCACCAAGGCTTTCGATCAATCACTTCCTCAGACTCAAGAAATCAAAGCGTACACCCTTATGCAAAAGCAACAGCGAGAAATGACCGCTGTACAAAGTACTCGGCCCTTAAACCAGTGTTATTCATCGATTTCATCGGTTTACGGTCAATCCCAAATTGGGCCGTCTGTTCAACAGCGGGACCGTAGAAATGCACTTCTTATTCTTGAGGGGGTTATTCCATCGATGCTACGATGTGAACTGTCACAAGTAGACTCACAGCGCATTCGTCAAATGGGTTTGTTGCTCAATCATCGGTCTGTTGGTGTTGCGCAGGTTGAAGTGCAATCCATTTGGAACCGATTGCACAGTAACCTTAAGGGGGATGTACTTTTGAGAGCTTTTGGCTTCACAGAGCCTCATGATGGAGACATTCAGGTTCCACTGACTCCTGATGAATGGGAAGGTGTCTATCTAGCTGTTCCGCCAGTCCATAAGGTTTATTATACTGTCCACCGGCTGGAGAAAAGAAAGGATGGGTGGGTCATGATTGAGTATGTACTTGACGACGCATTTCAATCGGCTTCCAATGCAGAAAAGATGACCGTCACTGACTGGTTTCGTTCAGAAGTGCGTCTTATCGAAGTGGCTGCTCGAAGTCTAAAGGTGCGTTTCCAACTGGATATTTTAAAGATGGAAGTTTGGGATTTATTCAATCTACGCCGCATTCAGCTTGGAGAGGTATGACAATGTCACTTTGGGTTGCAGCGTCTTTTGCACAGTCGATCGATGGTAAAATTGCGACAAACCAACAACCTCGGTTGCGTTTGGGGAGTTCATTTGATTTGTCCACTTTAAAGCACCGTAGGCAGTCTTTTGATGGCATTCTTGTCGGGGGGCGTACTTTTACAGCATGGCCCATTCCGTATGACTCAGGATTGCCCATTCACAATCTTGTCTTGTCACGGCACGATTTGTCGGCTCAGATTCAAGACCCCAAACGTTGGGAAGACTTACAGGTGTCACTGCACATGCTGACCCCCAAAGCGCAATACCCTTCTGAAGTTCACTGGCATGACGGTTCAAATGGCATTCAATCTGTTTTGTCATCTTGTCAGTTGCTTGGAATTGACCGACTATTAATAGAAGGTGGCGGTGGTATACTGTCTGCATTTTTAAAAGAGAGCATCATCCACGAACTCTTTGTGACACTGTGTCCGAGGCTGGTTGGTGGACAGAACTCACCCAGTTCATGTGACGGTACCGCCTTTCAACCGCCTGTGGATTATCAATTAATGTCGGTAGACCGTGTGGGGGATGAGTTGTTTCTGCACTATGTTCACCAAACCATGGTGTGATTTAGCCTTTTGTGGCATACGCTTCAGGCACTTCTGCTTTAAAACCACCAGAAGTGTAAGCAAACCGTTCAATATTTTGCAGTCTACCATCACGGACTTGATACAAATTGTAGTGTGCACGGCGTCTTTTGCCTTCATCCAGCGCATAGCCGCTTGTACCAGGGTTCAAAATGATTTTTGGACCTGTTGGAGTTGAAAGTTCGACTTTATATCCATGATGCTCATGTCCATGTAAAATGGCTTTGATTCGAGATTGTTGGCCCAACCACTGCTCCAGTTTTTTGGCATTTCGAAGTGCACGGGTAGACGGTCCATAGGGTTCTCCTCGACGGCCTCTCAGTGGATAATGAATGCACATAAATACGAACTCGGCCGTGGCCTCCCTTAGCAGCTCAGTTGCATCTGCAAATTGGCTCTCATCTGCAAGACCTCTAGACAATAAGTCTGGCTGACAGGTATCAAACAGCAATACACCCACATCCCCAAACTCATCGTATCGGCATAAGTTTTGAGGCATATGAGACCCAAAGTAAGTCCGCATGGTTTGTCTGTTTTGCTCGCTATTGGTGTAGATGTCGTGATTACCGGGTACCAAACGGGTTGGAAACCGGTCGAGTATGGGTTGGAGCTCTTCGTGTGCCAGTTTGAACTCAGACTCAAGCGCTTGGGCAGTGAAATCTCCAGTAATGAGCACGAGGTCTGGTTCTTGCTCACAGACACTCTGAACAAGTGCCCGTTGAACCGTTATGTCAAACTTTGATTTTCGACCAAGGACAAAAAGGTTTGTGGTGCCCATTAAACGCTTTAAATGAGTCAGTTCACTGACCTTTGGTGGATGATAAAAATGAATGTCTGTGAGATGTGCAATCCTCATCTAACCGACCTCCCAATGGCCAATCTCATCCATGCTTTCGCGACCAAGTGCCCACCGCCCTTCTTCTGTCACCGCAATGATTTCAGCAAAACCAGCTCTTCTGCCATCACTGCTGAGGTCAGGCTGAATGGCATACACACCATTCAACCGTCTTGGGTTGTACCATTGAACTTGATTTCTACGCAGCAATGCAGCCAATCGGGCAGATTTTGGCCAAAGCCACCCATTTTGGCTGGGGCTGGTGCACTCGTGTCCGATGTGCGTTTCATTGTTTAGTTTACATCGATGGTTGTTGGCCCAAGAACGCGCAAAGACAAAGAGCTCACCGATGCATTTCATGTGTGCTGCAAAGGTCGTTGTTGCTTTGGTCAACTCTCTGGCTTGAGAAATGATGGGGGGTGGGTTTCCATTCAAGCAAAAACTCAATCCAAGATTGGCATAGGCATGTTCAGTTGCAGGTTTAAGATGAATCTGAACGACCGTCAGTGGAGTCAGTTTTCGGTTTTTCGATGGCCCTATTCTTGTTCGCATCGTGTAATCAAAATGAATGACGGGTCTCGAAAACCAGTCGGTGAACCCAAACTTTTTTGCTTCTTGTTCGATGTATTGAAGCAATTGGACCTCAGATATACCGGCATCCAGACCTTTTAAAATGTGATTCATCAGCCGAAAACCTTGGGTTTGGGCTTCAGTAAAGGCGTCTATGTCTGCCGATGGATTCATTCATCACTCGCTTCTGTGGGGATGATTTCTTCTGAAGACTGTGCTTCGGAAACAGGTTTGAGTTTCGAGGTGTTATCGGTGAATATATCCCGAATGCAGGCTTGCAGCCACTGACCTTGATGCCAGATTAAGCGTCCTACAAAGGCAGCCCAACACAAGACAATGCCTTTCCATACCAATTGTGGCAGTTGAACTAAGTAAAGGCTTGGCAATTCACCCGTGCTTCGATCAATCTGCCATTCCAATAGTCCATCGGTCGTAACAAGAACTGGTGCTTCCAAAATGGCGTATATTAACATTCCAGCAGTGATGGCTAAGAATAATGCAAAAGTCGTGAGTCTAAGAAGCCGTGTCTTAAAGTCTTTTGGATGAATTAAATGCGTGACCAACAAAGGGATTGATAGAAGCAGAGGTAAGACAATGCTGACCGGAATGGTGATGACGAAAAGAGCGAGCCAGCTTGGTAGATTAAGTGGTGAACGAGGTATCTTTGCCAAAATAAACGCTAAGATCAGCCACGCCAAAACATTCAGTGGCAATAAACTTTGAGAACCCCATGGCGGAGCAAATAGGTGTACAAGCCATTGCGGTCCAGTTGTTAGGGACATCGATATATTGACCGCTGGTTCAGGCAAAGTGGGTGAGGGTACTTCTAGATAGAATCCCCTCTGTGAAAGGCTGCTTTCAACGCTGATCTCGTTCTCGCCAGATTGGTGTGGAATCTGAAGGGCATTGCCTTCTTGAACAATTGGGATGTCAGTGCCGTTTAAAGACAATTTCGTGATTTGAGTGCTCGGTAAATTGAGTACAATGTTTCCTTCTGTCGCTGCTCGAATCTTGAGATTAAGCTGAGTTTGGATGCTGGTTGCTCCAATGTGGTGAAATATGGACACATTGTCAATGGTTCTAATTTGACCATTTGAAGCTTCAAGTTCCTGCACGCGCAGCGTTAGCTGCTCATTTGGTTGTGGTTGAAACCGTGGCATCCAAAGTCCATCTGTAATATGTTGACTTGCTACGAGTTGATCAAGTTGACAATGATGCATCACAGCACACAGCAATGTCCAAGTCTCTGTGTACATTTTTCCATCAGCTGCCTGAATGGAGAGTTCATCAGATTTGGTTAGGATGGATACCCATTCAACCTCAACCTCATCGCTGGTAAGGCTCAAGACGGCCTGTTTTTCAGAAATCAAAATGTTGGGGTCTAAGATTTTTTCAGAGGGGAGCAGGGGGATGGTGACCGTTAAGGGCCCGACTGTATTGGGGTTTCTGCGGAGCTTATTTTGAATTCGCCATTGATGACCAATGTCAAAGTGTCTTTCTAGATTGCTGTGGGCTTGAAGTGATTGAGTCGCTGATGTCTTCTCTGGGATCAATTTAATCATTGGTTCAGGTACACTGTTCGGGCGTAAACCTTCGATGTTCCAATCCGATGATTGAAAGCTTAGGCTTTGTACCTCTTGGTGAAGCTCAATTGCTGTGACTCCAATGTTCCGGAGTTCAAGTTCAGCCTCAATCACTGAGACACCCTCTGGGAGACGAATTGATATTTGTCCCAGGTCATTTTGATAGGTGTGGGTACTGGTCTGTCCGTTGAGTAGGACCGAACGCAAATTAAATTGTGCAGTGTTGCCAGGCAGAACCCAGTAAGTTTTGGTCAAGGTGTGCACTTCTGCTTGCAGCTTTATGGTTGAACCTTTGATCTCAAGTATCAATTGATTTGTGGTGGCGCAGTGGTCTAGACATGGTGGTGGTGCCAAAAGCAGATCCTTATACTCACCCAACAGTTCTTGAAACGCTGAGGTGTTGTTGATTTCGATTGGCTCTGGGTCAATGGTTGGTTCTTCGGCATGGGCTGAAGACATCCCAAAGGTGGTTGTTAGCAGCAGTGCCGCCACATGTTCAGGCTTTGGAAGACTGAAACCTAGAATTTGCCACAGTCCATAGCAGAGTAAAAATAAGCGGAAGCTGTCCAGCATACGCTTCTCGGCGGGGGACAGCAGCATTAAGTCTAATGGCTCATCAGGGATCCATTGATCGTCCCATTCAAGATAGTAGGTCTCGCCAATCCATGACGGAATTCCCATTCCTGTTTGTGCAATGGCATTTGGAACATTTTGTTGATATGCGAAGTTGGGTGCAACCCTTTTTTCAATGTCTTCAAACCTTCCATAGTCATCAATCATTTGTGAATATTGTATTGGACTGCTTTCAATATTTTGAGTGCTTTCTGAACTTGGGTGTTGAATGTGAATGGCCTCGGTATAGCACAGCTCAATCATAAACAAGACAAAAAAACCCATCACAATACGTCTCAGCCAGATGAGAAATGGATGGGTGTTTTGATAGGCAAGGACTATCATGCTTAACCCTGAATAGAGCAATACTGGTACTGACCAATTGCAGTAGAACAGCAGTGCGGCTCCAATTAAAAATCCCCACTTTCTTCGACTTATCCTCCCAATGATTCCGCCGATTGCTGCGATAAGTATCACTTTAAGCAAAAGGGTGTTGTTCCAAAAACCATTGACGACTGTTGCACCACCTCCGGCAGAAATTAATGACCAACCCGGCGGCAAATGAAGATTGATGGAAAGGTGTTCAGGTTGAACATTCCAACCCACTGTAGACAAGTCTTCAATGTGTTCGACTCGGGACTCTGCGACAACTTGCGGTGAGGACTGCCGGACTTCCACCCCACTTTGGCCGTTATAGCTCGTAATCACCTGTGGGATCCCGTCAATCGAGACACGGCCTAGATTGGATGTGTTGGTGCGACTAAGGCGCCATGATTGATAAAATTGTCCCTCAATTTGGTCTTGTATGCTCAACCCAGTGCCATCCGTGTCGAGCCAAAGCTTTCTGTTCAAATGAAGCTGATTGGGAGGTGGTTGAGGGTCTCCTCGATGAAG
>JAYYJC010000316.1:0-10782 GCA_036146655.1 Myxococcota bacterium
TTCATTAAGCATGAGGCCTGATTGTGGTGTGATTTGATAAACATTGTTCTCGTTCCATTCAACCGGTAAACTGGCTCTCTCTCTGTCAACGGTTGCAGCCCCACTCACTTGCAGTGTGCGGAACTTCGGATCGGGAACAAATATCCAGTGCTCAATGTCGGGCCATAGCTCTGAATTGCTCAGTGAGCGTAACTCACTTGGTGCTTTTGGAAATAGGCTATAGATACGGATGAGATGTTCGCCAGGGAGCGGCTGAACCACTAAACTTTGTGTATCCGTCAGTTGTGTACCGAGCCGTGAGTCAATTTTGAGTGGGTGTGTCTCTGCAAGAAATGGATTTCCAATGTCGATGGGTTGATGACCACCTGTTGATGTGAGCCAGATTTGGGTTTCGACAGTACTGGGATGGCCATCAACTATTCTTCGAAGCACGCGGAGATTGACCTGACTGTCTATCACATCTTCACCAATCCGAAGAACGCCCTCAGTGGTACGATACTCGGTTTGCTGGACCTGTCCGTTGGATTGACATTTGATTTGGGCAATGCCTTTGGGAACTTGAAGACTGCTGGGCGGTGTATTCCAATCCAGCAAACCGGTTATTTGATGCGTGCCAGCATCTAGATGTACAAATGGACGGCCAGCACGTTCAATGACCGCAGTGATCTGTCCATTAACCAATACACTGTAAGGCCATTGCCCTGTACCACCTACGATCGGTACCAATCGAGAATTATCCACATGCAAATCATGTAAGAACTCAGCGCCATCGTTCCGCAAATCGATTGCTAGTGTTCCCATCCAAATGCACTGACGGTTTTGATTGAGGTAGGGGCAGTTCAGTTCAGGGGCATCTTTTTGGAGCCACGGCTCCCAGCCTTCAAGCGGTGGAGGTGTAGGGAGTGCGAAAAGAAGATTGAGGGTAATGAGAATCAGATTAATCATTGTTTCGCCTGATGATTGTATTTTGACCAATCTGGAAACAGCGAGTTTGTTCCATGCTGGGCGCTGTAGTTTTGATAAGTACCCAAAACGCGTTTGATGTACCCTCTTGTCTCTCTGATTGGAACAGACTCAATGAGTTCGTCTGTGGGCGGATTGTCAAAAGCCTTGTACCACTTCTGCATATTGCCCTCCCCGGCATTGTAGGCACCAACCGCCATAAAACTGTTTCCATTGAAAAAGCCGTGAAGATACTCTAGGTAACGAGCTCCAATCTTAAGGTTTGTAAGGGGGTCAAATATAGTCTTAGAATTAATGGACATTGAGAGCCAGCCAGCAACACGCTTTGCTGTTGCTGGCATGAGTTGAGATAAGCCTTTGGCACCTGCCCAACTGACAATGTCCTTGTTAAAACTGGATTCTTCTCTGATCAATGCATGAAAAATTCGTCCATCGTAGCTGTACCCGTCTGCAGCGACTTGTGTTTCTTCCCAGTAGGTATTTGGATAAGCCGTCTTCAAAATTAATCCACGGTTGTCAGGGATCTCAGCTATCACATATGACTTTAAGTACCGATGCAATCGATCATGCGCAATTATGGGCTGAAACTGAGATTCGAGATGCGCATCGATGGCAGCCACAGTTGGGGATTTTAAGTCAGATGGCAACTTCCTGAGTTCATTTAATGCATCTTGCACAAGACCAATTTGGATAAGTGACAGTGTCTTTTGTATTTGGGGGTGTGTATGCAGCACTTCAGGGATGTGCCAGCCAGATGAGGCACTCAACCATTGGGGTCTTTTAAGAGAAGGCACATAGTCGGGTTCAAGTTCATATAGGCGTTGTGCAGCTAGAAGTGCATAAAATTCTGTTGGGTGAGTCTCACAGAGGTGTTTCAGGGCGTTGATTCCGTTGTCAATGTCGTCTTGATTAGATGTTCGTTTCTCAGGATTGTTGACATCAGGGTAAATTGTCCACCGTGCATGCCAATACGATTGTGCCAAACGATGAACAGGGTCATGAGAATAACCGTGTTGTTCCTTTTGATTAAAATGCGAGATGGCCGCTTCTGACCATTTTAGCGCTTTTTCAGGCTCGCCTTTCAAATAGGCACTCCAAGCCAATCGCCAGTAGCCTTCAGCCAATAAATCGCCATTTGGGTACTTTTGAACTTGAGTTTCCCACGCATTCTGGGCGAGTGAGTCATTGCCTGCGATTTGATAGGCTACACCTGCGAGCGCATATCCGTCATCACCCATGCTGTGTTCTGGATAATGTGTAGGGATTTGTTGAAAACGATTGGCAGCGTCTAGCCATTGTTTCTTTCGCTCTAAGCATTTTCCGGCAAGGTAATACGCTTTTGCCCCTTCTACTGGACTCAGCGATTTACAGGACTGACCCACACTGGTCAAGACTCGAGCACCTTCGGTAATTTGATTTTTTTTATACAGCGAGCGACCAAAGGCGTACCAGAGTTGGCAGTTTGCCGTTGTATTCTTTGGGAGAGAGCTGTATTGTGTTCTGTGTTCTTTAATGACAGTGTCAAATCGGTAGGCATTCATCAACGCTTTGGTTCGAGCGACTTTTTCAGAGTCAGTGGCTTTGTATTCTGGTCGAGTTTTGAAAGAGGCAATTCGCTCTGATGCAGCTTGACCGCTCTTAGAGGCAGGGAAATCGGTCCACAAATCTCTGAGGACACGGTAAAGCTGGGCGCTGGGTGGATAAAGCTGAGACAATCGGATGAGTGCTCTTTCTCGGTCAACTGCTGGTATTTCAATGGATAATAGAGCCTCTAGAGTATGTATTTCTTCTTGCTTTTGTGCATTTGATGCGTAGTGTTGAGCCAAAGCTCTCTGGGCTGCTGGATACCGTGTGCTGTCCGTTCCAATCAAGTTCAGTGTCTGAATGCCATCGTCTGCGTTGTCAAGTGCCAACAGTGCAGTGCCTTTCATCCAATCTTTGTAATCCTGTGGAAATGGGCTCTTGTCAATTCCATTCAGGTCAGCTGCTGTCAATCCTTTGGTATTATGATGCAGTTTCATCCATAGGCGAAGGCTCGCATGCAAGGCGGTTTCATTGCCCGAGTTTTCAGCCAGTTGGCTTTCTAATAATTGAAGACCAGTCCCCCAGTCTTGAATGCGCAATGCATCTACAAGACTTGGACTCAATTGAGGGTTGGCATCCAACATGCTTTGAGGCCATACATGCCAGATGAGTTCTGGCTCTTCAAGGGGTTGCGGATCCAAAATTACACCACTTGGGATGGGCTCTTGCGCTGTGCATGTTAGTGAAATGAGTGTCATTGATAGGATGATGGTTGTGCCCATTTTACGCCATGGCATTGTCTTTTCTCCTTACATCATCTGCTCAAACATGAATGCATGATAATATTCTGTTATCCATAACATGTGTCTGGTGTGATTACTTCTATGCTCTTCTTCGCACCACTTAATCGCTTTGGAGCTATTTTATGCGTCGATTTACAATATTTATGTCTCTTGCGGTGGGCTTTTTTGCTGCCTCAAAGGTGTATGCCGCCTGGCCGGACTCTTCAGCGGCTCGAATAAAGGCCGTTTCCGTCATGCGAGCAGATTTGGCTACTCCATTTACATCTCTTCAAGGAGAAGAAAGATCCAATCTTTACGAAGAAGTTTGCCGTATGGAATCGCCATATTATCCAGCTTGCAACTACAAAGAATGGACCAATTCAAATCAGATGGGCGATTTAAAATCTGCCGGAAAGTTTTTTGAAAAGCGGTGTAAAAGCGAACCTTTGTCATGCGTAGTAGCTGGTTGGTCAAAGGGTTATATAAACGGCCGACCATCGTCTTCAGCGCCCAACCCTTCAGCTGCTATTCGCCATTTCTCATATGGTTGCACTAAAAAAGCCTATGGTCCGGCTTGTAGTGCAAAGGGAGAAATGTACATGTACGGTGTCGGACAGTCTGTTGATTACGCCAAAGCCAAATCATTATTTGAAGAAGCCTGTAAAGCCAAAGATGGCTACGGATGCTACCGTCTTGGCACATTGAGCGAAAATGGATGGGGCGTCGAGAAGGACATTATTAAAGCCAAGGCATCTTATGATGTGGGTTGTGATGCTGGGTATACAGAGGCATGTGTAGATCTTGGGCGTATGTATGAAAATGGCATTGGTGTTGCTCGAAATTATGAGCGGGCGCTTGGATTTTACAAACAAGCCTGTCAAAATAAAAATGGGGATGGCTGCTTCTACAATGCCAGAATGTTTGCAGAAGGAAAAGGTGTCGAAAACTCAGAAGGCATTGCATTTGGTTTGTACGCACAAATTTGTGGTGCTGGGGACCAACGCGGTTGCTACGGCATGGGAACGCTGTATGAAAGAGGGCGTGGGATCAAAAAAGACGGCGCAAAGGCAGTTGATTTATATCAACAAAGTTGTGATTCAGGCTATTCACAGGCATGCACAAAACTGGGTGAAACACTTATAGCAGGCAAATTGGTCGATGCCGATCCTCAAAATGGAGCAGCTTACATTGAAAAGGGCTGTAATGGTGGCGACAGTCGAGGCTGTGTTCGACTGGGGCAATTGTTACTGAAAGGCAAATACATGAAAGCAGACCCCAATCGAGCCCTTACTATCTTTGAACGGTCTTGTACTGGTGGTCAAGGTTTCGGTTGCTACGCACTCGCCCGAGCTTATCGCAGAGGTGACGGGGTTGGTAAAGACGAGAGCAAAGCCCAAGCCCTATTTGAGCAAGGGTGTGAGAACGAACATGGACCATCTTGTGGCATTTTGGCAATACCTTTGATTGATGCCAAAAAAACAAAATCTGCAATTAAATATTTCAAAAAAGGGTGTAAGTTTCAAGATGGCGTAAGTTGTAGAGCGCTTGGTGATTTTTACCTTGATGGTAAAGAGATTGAGCAAAGTGTTGCAAATGCTTTTACGAGCTATGACAATGGGTGTGGCTATCAAGACGCCAAATCTTGTTTCCGAGCAAGCAAAATGATTGTTGATGGTCTCATTGAGACAGCATCCTTCTATCAAGCATTGCTTGGATTTGACTTTGCATGCGACAATGGAGTCACAGAAGCCTGTTCAGCAGGGGAGCCCATTATGTTCCAAGCTCGATTTGAAGGAATAGTTGAGAAAGCCTTTGAGTCTCAAATGTGTCAGGTGTGGACATTCTCTGAGGACGATGCTGAGCTTAATACTCTTGCGGTAAAGGTCAGTGGAGACATTTTCAATGTATTTGAAGGTCCACACAAAGGGACTATTTTCAATACCAGTCATCTGCGAAATGACTTTACTCAAAAGAAGTCTGTTAAGAAGGCGCACAGTTATTGGAAACTTGAAGGCAATGGTCAAACTGTGAATGTAGAGCACCATGAAAACTGGAATACAAGCCGCATTAGCGTACAAGCCTTTCCAGAAGATGAGTCATTCTCCTTAGACCCAAAAGGAGGAGAGTCGGTGTTCTTCTCAAGAAGCAGAGAAACTTTAATGCGCAACCAATCAAAGAAATGCGAGTTTGTGTATGGTGCTGAACTGCTGACTTCCGAGTATTGCTCTGAAATCCAAGCTTTGATTGCTGCCCAACTGCTTTCAAAGTGTCGCTGAGTTTGACCGTCTAAACGGTAAATGTCTATTCATTAGCCAAGTAACAACGTGGGCTTGTCTTATTCTCTTATTTCATCAATACACGAACTTTAGGAGTTCCTGTCTGTGCATTTGCTCAGTTTGATGAAAGGATTGGGGCTTTGCGTGCCACTTTAGAGACATTAAGAATGGTGGCTGTGCTCAGCTTGGTTTTAACTTAACCAGACTTGGTTTGAGCCTGTAATCTCAACATTCGTTCACGGGCCTTACACTTTTCTTGCTCATATGCATCGCAGACACATTCAGGTCCACCCTTTCCACCGCAAGAACCCTTTAAGGGAGAGCGGCCCAAAATGACACCCACAGCCATAATAATCATGATAAGCGCCATGATGGCCACGCTAATAAGTACAGTCATAGGTCTCTCCTCTGGATGTATAATTTAACGTGTTTTTTCAGTAAAGGTTTGACTTTCTTGTGCCGAAAATTGACCATTGTCTTCTCGAACAATCATACGAACTCCAAGTTGATGTCGATTCGCCATAATCAAACCTTCTTTGGGACCAAGGACACCAATGGCTGTTGCCCACGCATCTGCGAGCATGGTGGACTCGTGGATGACACTGACAGAAGCAAGCCCGTGCGAAACGGGTTGTCCATCTCTTGGATCAATGGTGTGTGAAATGCGTTTTCCATCAAGTTCATAAAATTGCCGGTAATCTCCAGAAGTTGCCATCGAAGTATTTCTCAAAGTGATGGCTTCAACGGCTCCAGTGCCATCTGTTGAAGGCGACTCGATGCCCACAGTCCATGCCTTATCCTCAGATTTCATACCCCTGCTACGAATCTCACCACCAATCTCGAGCAAATAGTTTATTACCCCCTGATTTTCAAGCCATTCTCCGCCAATATCAACGGCATATCCTTTGGCAATGGCTGAGAGATCGATCTCTGTTTCAGGAACAACTTTGTACAATTTTAAATCTTTAATGTAGATGTGTGACATTCCAAGTTTGCTTAGGACCTGTGTTACCTCGTCTGGGGTAGGGGGCTCGCTGGCTTTGTTTGCTCCAAAACCCCAAGCCCTCACCAATGGGCCAACGGTGACATCAAATGCACCAAAGCTTTGGTCATGGACATACCGTGCTGTTTCAAGAACCTGCTTGAGGTTATCTGAAATGGGCAGACCCGTTTGAAGGTCAGTGTGTTGATTGAACCGGCTTACCGTTGAAAAGTCGATGTAGGTGGACATTTCAAGGTTGACCTTTTCAATTTCAGCTTGTAAGCCGCGAACAATGTCACTCTTTACAAGAGGGCTCTGAGCAATCTTGAGTGACCAAGTGGTACCCATCGCTTCTCCCTGTATATGAAGAATGTCAGATTCCTCCGGACTACCGAAGATTTGCATTAGAAAAAGCGCCCCCACAAATAGTGCAGGAACAATATAGTGCGTCAAAGGTCGAAGTTTTTTGGGTCCCATCATCAGTGTTCTCCTATAAATTGATTGGTCTAAAAGCAAATCGGCTGAACAATGTGTTCAGCCGATGATGGCAAGTATTTTTTGCCTAGCCGCCAAAGTCGTCGAACAAAATGCTTTCGGGTTCAACGCCGAGTGAGTCAAGCATTTTGAAGACAGCTTCATTCATCATGGGTGGACCACAAATGTAGTATTCACAATCTTCTGGAGACGGGTGGTCTTTGAGGTAGTTTTCATAGAGGACATTGTGAATAAACCCTGTGTAACCTTCTTTGCATCCAAGGGGTTTACGGGTCTCTGCCTCACTGTTTTCCCAATCGTCTTCCGCAATGGCATCTGACAAGGCAACATGCCAAATAAAGTTGTCATTTTCACTTTGGATGGTATCGAAGTCCTCAATGTAAAATGCTTCACGGAAGGAGCGGGCACCATACCAGAACGAAACCTTTCGATTTGTTTTGATGCGACGGAACTGGTCAAAAATGTGAGAGCGCATCGGAGCCATACCCGCACCACCACCGATAAAGACCATTTCGTTCTCTGTTTCTCTTGCGAAGAACTCACCAAAAGGTCCAGAAATAACAACGGTGTCACCAGGCACGCGGCCAAAGATATAACTCGACATAATACCTGGAGGAACATCCATCCATCCATTGTTTTTACGATCCCATGGCGGGGAAGCAATACGAACATTCAGCATGATGATGCCAAACTCTTCTGGGTAGTTTGCCATAGAATACGCACGGGTAACATCGTCAGGAACATCAGAGACAAAATCCCACATCCCAAACTTATCCCAATCTCCACGGTATTCATCCTCAATGATCATGTCGGCGTATTTTTGGACATGTGGAGGACATTCAATCTGAATATACCCACCAGCCTTAAAGGGGACTGACTCACCCTCGGGCAACTGTAGGACAAACTCTTTAATGAATGTGGCAACATTGTGATTGGACTTTACGGTACAGTTCCATTTCTTGATGCTAAACACTTCAGGTTCAACTTCAATTTTCATGTCCGATTTGACTTTGACTTGGCAAGCCAAACGGCAGCCATGTCTAGCTTCACCTTTGGTAATATGACCTTCTTCAGTCGGAAGCATTGAGCCACCACCATCGTGAACATGCACCTTACAGACTCCACAAGTTCCTTTGCCACCACATGCCGATGGAATAAAGATTTTGTTTGCTGCCAGTGTATTCAACAGCGTTGAACCTGCCGCTGTGCGAATGGCTTTGTCTTGGTCATCATTTATAAGAATATTGACATCTTCAGTGCTGACGAGCTTTGCCTTGGCGCTCAACACGACAGCAACAAGGGCCAGAACGACCACTGTAAACATCACAATCCCGAGTACTGCGACTATCATTCTATCATTCTCCTAAAGCTGAATTCCACCAAAGGCCATAAAGCCAATGGCCATTAAACCAGTCACCATAAAGGTCATCCCTAGACCGCGAAGTCCAGGTGGGACCTTTGAATAGCGCATCTTCTCACGGAGTGCAGCAAGTGCCACAATGGCAAGTGCCCAGCCAACACCGTTTCCGATGCCGAATACAGTGCTTTCTACAAAATTGTAGTCACGCTCCACCATAAACAACGAAGCACCTAGAATGGCACAATTTACCGCAATCAAAGGCAAGAAGACACCGAGTGCAGCATACAAAGCCGGCGCATAGCGATCAAGGGTCATTTCAACAATCTGTACGGCGGCTGCAATCGAACCAATAAAGCTCAAGAAGTTGAGGAACGACAAGTCAACTCCCGGCATTAATGCATCTTCTTTCAGTGCAAATGTATAGATGAGGTTGTTGAGTGGACAAGTGATGCCAAGAACAAAAACGACTGCCAGTCCCAAACCCAAAGCGGTTTCAACTTTCTGCGACACGGCAATGAATGTGCACATGCCGAGAAAGAATGCCAGTGCCATATTCTCAATAAAGACACTTTTAACAAATATATTTAGAAGTTCTTCCATGATTATGCCTCCTCAATTTGGTCGGTCTTCCATGTGCGAAGTGCCCAAATGCCGAGACCAATCAAAAAGAATGCACTTGGTGAGAGGAGCATGAGACCATTCGGCATGTAGCTGTCCGGCATGACTACCATTCCAAACAGTTTGCCGGAGCCAAAGAGTTCACGGAAGAAAGCGACAAGTATCAAAACCATGCTGTAGCCAAGCCCATTGCCAAGACCATCAAGAAAGCTGAGCTTAGGTCCATTTTGCATGGCAAAAGCTTCCGCTCTACCCATCACAATGCAGTTGGTAATGATGAGACCTACAAATACAGACAGTTGCTTTGAAATCTCGAACAAATATGCCTTTAAAACTTGGTCAGTGATGATGACCAATGAAGCAATAATGGTCAGTTGAACAATGATTCGGATGCTGGCGGGGATGTATTCTCGAATTACCGAAACCGCAACATTTGAACATGTCAAAACGGCTGTGAGGGCAATGGACATCACGAGTGCAGTTTTGAGCTGAGTGGTTACCGCAAGCGCAGAACAAATGCCCAGGACCTGTAGCGCAATAGGGTTGTTATTAAAAAGTGGGTCGAGTAAGACCTCGTTGGGTTTGCTTGACATGACTAAGCGCCTCCCATCTTAAGATAATTTTCGTAGCCGTAAGATCCAAACCAGAAAGTCATCATTCCACTGACACCATTGCCAGTGAGGGTTGCACCAGACAAGCCATCAACTTCATACTTTAAGTCTTTGGCTTTTCCTTTTTGGACTTTTAACGCTGGTTTACCGTCTTTGTAGATGGTTTTTCCAGAAGCCCAATCGCCTTTAAACTTCTCTGAGTCAATTTCGCCACCAAGGCCAGGTGTTTCGCCGTGAGAATAGAAGGTGAGGCCAACAACTTGCTCTTTACCAGAGTCAACTGCGGCAAAACCTTTAAGTGTAGACCACAGACCTTTCCCGACAACGGGCAAAACATAGCGTGACAATGAATTGTCTTTGTAGATTTTATAAATCTTTTGGTACTTTGGAAGGCACTTCAGTTTGGCAGTGTTGATTTTTGAGTCGATTTTTTCTGCTCTGGAAACACATTCTATTTTGTCTGCATCAAGTACAGTCTTATCGATGTCTGAAATCGCAAACTCTTTTCCAGTTTCTAATTCGACATACAGTTCTTCAATACGGTTTGTTTTGGAAGCATCACCAAATAAACCCACAACCTCACTTTCAGACAGTGAGGATATGTTTTGGGCTTCCGGAAGAGCTGAAACAGAAATGACATTCTTCTGAAGGTCTAGTTTCTGATTTTTTTGTTGAGTCTCTTTCAAGGCTACTGCAGAACCACTGACAAACAGTGCGCAAACGATGCACACTGCTGCAGCAAATCCGATAATGTAGCCGTTGCTATTACGCTGCATCGCGTTCTAACCTCCGCTTAATATTAGATTGAACGATGAAGTGGTCGACAAGGGGTGCAAACATGTTCATGAATAAAATAGCCAGCATCATGCCCTCAGCATAAGCTGGGTTGATGCATCTTATTAGAACCACTAATGCTCCAATGAGTAAACCATAAATGAACCGAGCGGTTTCAGTGAACGGCGATGAAACAGGGTCTGTAGCCATGAACACTGCTCCGAATGCCCATCCGCCAACCACGAAGTGCCAGTAAAAAGGGATGGCAAGCATTGGATTGCCATCAGGTGTCGCAAATACATTTAAGAGAAGGGCCATGGCAGCAGTGCCGATGAGGACACCAAGCATGGTACGCCAGCTCGCCACCTTGGTGGCAATCAGGACAACTGCCCCAATT
>JAYYJC010000317.1:0-13682 GCA_036146655.1 Myxococcota bacterium
GGCTTAATCGCTGTTCTGTTTCGCTAAGCAAACTGGATAATGCCGCACTTTGATCGTTGGGTGAGCCCATTGTCTGTGAATGCGTTTCAGGCACATCATTAAATGCTGCAAACTGGTCTTCTATCTGGGCCTGTTGGGCCAAATTAGCTTCTTGGAGATGAGCGAGTTCAGCAGCATGACGCTCTTTGAGTTCATAAAGCTTTGTTTCATATGCTTGAGACAACTCATACTGTGCCTTTTTGCTCTGTTCTGCTGCTTTCCTCAACTCAGACTGATACTCTTCGTGGAGAACTTGAAGTTGCTCTTCTGGTTTACCCAAACTGGATTGAAATTCAGGCATGGGGTCTTCGGTGCGAGACTCATTTTCAGACCTGGCCCTCAAAAGCGATTCTCTCAACTGAGCGATTTCATCTTGCAAATCATCATTCTCTGCCAACAGTACATTGTTTTCAGATTGAGTGTTGGATAGGAGGTCTTCTAAAATGGCTGCTCGTTCACCACCCTCACGCAATTGTTGAATCTGTATCTTGGCTTCCTCAAGCGCTTTCACTTTTGAGTCGAGCTCAATCATATTTTCCTGTTCAATTTCTTGAAGTTGCTGTTGTAAGCGAACAAGCTCAGATGATGAACCTTCGTTTCCAGATGGCAGACTCGAAGGACCACTCAATTTTATATTTTGAAGTTCGGCTTCTTTTTGCTCCAATTCGGCTTCGAGCTGCTCGATTTGCTCTTCAGCATCATCCAGATCGGCTTCAGCTCGCTCCAGGTGCATCAACAATGCTTTGTGCTGACGTTCAGGCGCAAAGATCTCCGATTTGGGTTGCCCACCAGCCGCTTTTGCAGCTTCAAGATCATTTTCGAGTGTTTCAACCCGTTTTTCAAGCTCAGTGACCTGAGTGTTCTTTTGTTGGGTTTGGCTCTGTGCCACTGACAGCTGTTCACTTAGCTCTTCGTAGTCGGCTTCGTGTGCTTTGTTCATGTGTCGCAGGGTTTGGGTATGTTCACTCTCTCGTCGCTTCAACTCATCGCCGAGTTGAGCCAATTCTTTTTGAAGCGCTTCGATTTGTAATAGTGAATTCTCTGAGGCATCTGACTGCCCCATCACAGGTTCTGCGTCTAGAGGTGCCTGATCCGTTGCCGCATCGTCTCTCAATTGTTCCTGTGGGCGGTTTGACACAGCTTTCGCTCGTGCCTCTTCAAGCTGTTGTTGGAGCTCAAGAACCTCAGCAAGCAAGGCATCCTTTTCGTTCTGGTGCGTCTGAGTGACATCATTAAGAGCATTTTGAAGTTCAAGCCGTGAGGCTTCTGCGGCACTTAACTGGGCTTCAATATCAGGCGAACTTTGTATGGTTGGCCCTTGAGCACCATCATTGTCAACATAATTGGAATTGATTTGACTCTGTAGAGAATTAATCCTTTGTTGGAGCTCGGCCCGTTCATTTTCAAATGATGCTTCTTGTGCATCATGCAGCGCCTGAAGCGCATCAAATCTTGACTTGAGAAGGTCTGACCGTCGAGCGTCGTTTGCTTTTTCATTTTCAAATGCAGTGTTTTGCTGACGAGCGTCTTCAAGTTGCTGTTCGAGGTTTGCTTTGTCAGTTGAAAGCATATGTTGTTCAGACTGTAACTTTTCGAGGAACAGCTGAAGCCCCTCAAGTTTCCGGTCAGATTCGGCCTTGGCCTCAAGGGCGGCGTTGGCTTTCTGCATTGCATCGTCGACTGCACTCTCTGCAGTACTTGTATTTTGCTCGACATCAGCGAGTGCGGTCTCAGCGGCCGCAGCTCTTTGTTCTGCGACCGATTGAGCTTCCTGAGCGGCTTCAGCTCTTCCCTCCGCATCGGCCAGAGCAGCTTTGGCCGTTTCAGCTTGGCGCTCGGCTTCGGAAAGCGCAGACTGTGCACTCTCCGCTCTGCTGTCGGCATCAGATAATGCAGCTTGAGCTGTCTCAACCCTTTGATTAGCGGCGGAGAGTTCAGCTTGAATTGTTTCTACTTTTTGCTCGACATCGACAAGCGCAGATTCAGCGGTTTCAGCTCTTTGCTCGGCATCGGCGAGTGCAGACTTGGCTAATTCTAGGGATTGCTCTGCATCAATTTGGGCGGCTTGTGCAGTCTCTGCCTTTTGAATTGCATCGGTGAGCGCTGCGTCAGCAGCATCGGATTGGGCGACTTGAATCGTCTCAGCTTTTTGTTCCGCATCGGCGAGTGCAGCCTGAATGGTCAGCACCTTTTGCTCTGCATCAGCAAGCGCAGCTTGAGCTGTCTCAACCTGTTGTTCCGCATCGGCTTGTGCAGCCTGAGCCGTCTCTACCTTTTGTTCCGAAACGACTTGTGCGGCCTGAGCAATCTTCACTTGTTGCTCAGCCTCAGTCAATGCGGTTTGAACAGAGTCGAGTTTCTGTTCTGCCTCTGCTTGAGCGGCCTGTGCGACTTCAGCTTTCTGGTCTGCTTCGGCTTGCGCAGTCTGAGCAGCCAATGCTTTTTCTTCTGCATCTGCTTTCGCCGACATAGCAGTCTCAGCCTTTTGCTCGGCCTCTGCTTGCGCAACCAAAGCCGCCTCGAGCTTCTGATTCGATTCGGTTTGAGCATTCTGAAGTTCTTCAGACTGACGAAGCGCATTGGCCTCTGCGGCCTGAGCTTCAGCCACTTGTAAGTTTGCATCTTGAAGCTGACTTTCTAACGAATTAATTTGAACTTGTGCGGCCTCTAAATCAGCCACAACATTTTTTAACTGCGCACCATCCGATTCACGAAGTCGCTCAATCTCATTGACTTGCTCAACGATCTGCTCTTGTAACTCCTCCAATTCGCTTTTTGCAGCCTTCAACTGTTCATCCAGCTCGGCATTTTCAAGCTTTTGAACATCCGATTGTGCATTCAGAACTTTAAGAGATGCATTGTTAGCGTCTAATTCGCCCTGAATATTTTGTTGTCGCTCCACACTTTCAAGAAACAAACTGTGTAACTTGTTCAACTGATTGGTTTGTTCGAGATACTGTTGTTTTTGAGATTGATGGATGCTCTTCAGACTCGTAATTTCTTCAGCATTTGCTGCATTTTCAGCAGCGAGTGTCTCAAGCTGCCTTTGTGCTAGTTTTTGAGATTCTTGGGCAAGTTTAAGATCAGAACGCAAGGTTACTTCACTTTCCTTCAGCGCGGAATTTTGATCTCTGAGCGCAACATTGGATTTTTGAGCCTCTTGGTGCTCCTCATTCAATGTTTTGTATTGCTGATTGCGTTCATTGTATTGGGCTTCAAGTTCTGCCAGACGCTGTTGACTAAAATCTACACTTTGACGGAGTGAAGCCCGCTCAGTCGCCATTTCTTTATTGAGTTGATCAATCTCTTCAAGATGCGCATCTTGAAGATCAGACATGGTGTTGTGAAGGTCTTCAACTTCCATACGCGAATAACTCAACTGGTCTTCAATTTCTTGGATACCATTGGCCATTTGCTCGCGGCTGTTCAATGCATCATGAAGCTGCTGTCTTTGGCCTTCTTGTTCTTCGTATACGCGTTCAATTAACGATTGCAATGAATCTAATTCAGCCAACCGATGCTCAAGATCTCTGATGCGATTGGCACGGTCAAACAGTTCAGCCGACTGACTGGCTTGATCTGCAGCCATTGTGATATTTTCAGCTTCAATTTGATCAATGTGTGCTGATTGTTGAGCTATCTTTTGATTTCGTTCAGCCAATGTCTCTTCAAGATGACTAAGTCGGCTGCCTTGCTCGGTTTCAAAAGAGGCAAAGCGGGCAGTGGCTTCTTTGGTTTCTTCAGCCACTTCAGCTTGTTGCTTATATAGGTCCGCAAGTTCTTTCTGAAGACTTTCGATTTTACCATCGCGTTCAGTAATGGCTTGGTTGAGATGATCCACTTTTTCAAAGGCTGCAACAGAAGATGTCTGCGCCTCTTGAAGTGAAGAAGCAACCTGCTCAAGCTCTTCTTGGAGTGACAAGTTGTTGTCGAGTTGCGATTCTAGATTCTCTTCAGCCGCATTATGTTCTAACTCAGAACGCTGATACTCTTGCTCAAGGTCAGCGTGCTCTTCTTGGAGCAGCTTCAGCTCAAGTTGGGTCTGGTTTTGCTCATTTTTACTGTCAGTAAGGGCATTGCTGAGAGATTCTCGCTCATCTTTAAGGTTTTCAAGGGTCTGCGTCAGTTCATTTATTTTTTCATCGAGTTCGAGATTTTCTGTCTCAAGGGCATCGATTTTTCTTTGATTGGCTTCAACTTCTCGTTCGAATTCTTGATTGAGTTCAACTTGTACATCCAATAGCTGCGTGGTTTGTTCGAGTTCTTGAGCTCGAGATACCAACTCTGATTGCAGGTATTCATTACTCTCAAGTTGATTTTGAAGATCTTCAGACAATTGCTCAAGCTCTTCCTGAAGCGTGAGATGACTGGTTTCAGTCTGTCCATGCGCTGCCAATATACTGTGTTTTTCAATTTCAACTTCAGCAAGGTAATGTCGAAGTTGTTCCATCGATTCTTGAGCAACACTCAGCTCTTCGTGGGCGGATTTGGCAGAGATATCCGCTTCTTCTTTGGCTTTGACCACTGACACATGTTCTACCTGCAGAGCCACCAGTCTTTGTTGAGCATCGAATAGCGCAGTATTGAGATCCTCGTGTGCCGCCTTTAGGCCTCCAATCTCATGTCTGAGGCCTTCAAGTTCTTCATTCTGTTCAAAGTGATCATCATAGAGTGTTGCATACTCCGCAAGTAAATCTCGGTGCTCTACCTGTGATTCTTCTGTCTCGAGTCTGTAGCGCTCAAAGTTGTTCGTGAGTTCTTGATGATCTTTATAAAGCTCCCCATACTCATTTTCGAGGGCGTTGTGCTTTTCGACTTGAGCATCAAGCTTTTCCCTGACACGGTTGAGTTCTTCATGACCATCGTAAAGCTTGCTTGTTAACGCTCCAATGTGTTCTGAATAATCAACCACCTCTCCCTCATCGTTTTGAACTGGCAATCCGATTTCAGCACTGACAGCTTTGGCGTTGTCCATTATCTTCTGGATTTCACCTCTCAGCTGATCCAACTCTTCTTGTTGAGACAGATTTTGAGATTTAGCAGCATCGTAGCGCTTTTTTAACTCCGAAAACTCTAATGACGCTTCTTCAACAAGATGGCCTGCTGTTGCCTCTAGAGAACTCTTCTCAAGCGCTGTCGATAAGATTTGCTCTAAACGCACGCCATCAATTGGCCTTCTCAAATAAAAGTCCGCTCTGTTGGGCTGAAATAATGCACTGGCTAGGCTTTGCGGATCCCAGCCATCACTCAAACCACATACCAGCATGTCATCGAACTGTGGATTGGACTTCAACTCACCACACAACAACTGCCCTTCAGCGTCATCAATATCAATCAAAATAATTTGTGGCGTCAAACGATCGATGGCGTCGCGAGCATCATCAACTGTTTGGGCATGATAAAGCTCAACAGGACTGTCTTGAGAAGCAAACCAATATTGTAGTGCCTCAAATGTTTCGGACTGAGAGTCAATGACCATGCAATGTGTTTGTTGTTCCATCATGTGCCCCCAATCCGAAATGACTGGGAAATAACAGATTTCTGTGGCGCAACTGTTTGCTGATTCAACACAGACTTACGCAAAGCCAGACAAAGCAGGCTTTGACCATATTGGGGTGAGAGTTTACGAACAGAGAGGTACTGATCTGCGATGGACAGTGTCTCAGCACACTCCTCCAACATTAATGCAGCCTCAATCATTACCAATCCAAGTTCATCAGCCCCAAGGTTAAATCGAACCCAGCCAAGCAATGCAAGGACCTCAGGGTATTGAAAATGCTGTGCAGCCAGTTGGTCAAGCAAAGGGTAAGCCTTTGCATAGGCACCAGCGGAAACCATGTCTCGTATATCCGAAATGCTTTCCATTGATAATGATTGTGATGAACATACCTTGCCGGCGATTGGAGCCAAGCCATCTCGCCGAAGTTGATCATAATTTGCTTTGCTTTCAGTCGATAAAAGCACTGCCCAAATGTCATAGAGATTTAAGGCCAAACTGTTGATTTGATTGATCACCGATGGATTGCTTTGAGCCTGTGTACCCACATCCGCCCACAATGCGGACCACTGATGCATCAACTGTCTCACCCGTTGAAGCAACAGGGCACTCGAAACCGTACCTGGCAAGCCCAAAAATGCATAGTAATCTTGTCCCATTCGCTTTCTGTATTCATTTTGAATGGTGGTATTCGGGAGTTCATCGTATACTGGGCGTGCGTTCAATGACATTGTTTCTGCATACAGTGGTATCTGATCCGGAAATGCCGTTGGTTTAACCGCATAGACTTTGATGAGTTTGCATGCCTGTAAAAGCCACACAAAGGCGTGCATGTCATTGGCATCATCAAATTGTGAAGTGATTGAAGACAGGGTTGTTCTTTTGACCAATAACTGTGCTAATTTTGACCATTTATTTGGGACTTGAAAGGCAAACAACCAACGAGTCAATGGTTCAGCAGACACTAGCATGCAACTGTCATCGATATCTTGGCAAACACCGCCTGCAATTAAACTGGCGACACCTCGAAACAACACAGGTAGGACTGCAATTTTTTGGAGCAAGTGCGGATCGACTGTCCGACCATCGATTTTTTGCTCAATAAACTCAAGGGTTCCGCTATGCCAAGTTAAGGGCAAAATCAGAGCTTGTTCAAGACAATAATCAAGGTGACGCTGCCACTGATCACGAGACACATACCCTTGATTTAATACAGCCTGAGGTGAATCGATGCCGTCAGGCAAAAGCAAAGACATTGGGTTCGACGCAATCAATTTACGCCACTCAAAATCTGGAAAATTAGATTGATATGCAACCAATCGTCCATCAATCCAACACAATGTATGAGACAAGCTTTCTTGTCGAATGATAAGTTGACCGCTGTAGGCGTGCCGATGTAACAAAAATACAGTTCGACACAGTATTTCAGGAGATAAGGCAACAGGCTGTGATAAGGCTTCGTTAAGCATCTAACGGTTTCGATAAATAATAAGTCTATACTATCATATTCCGCTTAAGGAAATCACCACTTCTGAAGCATCAATTTTGCAATACTGTTGACAGAATTTGACGATTGATCCCCTTAGGTGTATCCTTATTTTAGAATTGATCTAGCGATGTTCCAACTTATTTTTTTTATACAGGGTTGTCAAGAGAGTCTGACCAAGCCACCAAGCACCAAAACAGCGTTGTGCAACCTCGTCGAATCGGAACATTGCTTGTTGCCATTTCCGTCTCAACACCTTCTTCGTGCTGACGACAGCAGCCGCACCGGTTACCGGCTTAATCTTCAGCAAAATGCTTTGCCCGTCAATGTTGATGGCGTACCATTTTCACCAGTATCATGGAATGACTTAGATGGATTTTCATTGGGAAGCAGTGCATATGCGGCCCTGCCCGAAGCGACCTTGAGCGGCACCGTACAATGGCCAGACTTGGAAGATGCCTTCCGACAAGACACAAAAACCATATTTCTCGAACTTGAAACGAGCAGATGGATTCCTCATACGGTTGAACGCGAAAGCAACGCCATTGATTATGGACAGGACCTACTGATGCTTCGTCCAATGATCCCCTTGAAACCTAATCAAACCTATGTCATTGGCATTAGGCACTTAGTCGACTCGAACGGTTTTCAAATAGATCCCCCAGAGGGCTTCGAACAGCTTCGGGAAGGCGAAGGGGTAATAGAAGAACTTGATTCTCAAAAATTACACTACGAAACTGTGATTTTTCCCGCACTAGAAGCCGAAGGCTTTCAACGAAACTCGCTTCAACTTGCGTGGTCATTTCATACCCGTTCAGATGATATTTTACAGCCGTTACAGCACATGAAGGTTGATGTACTCGAATATGCGGAAGAACCAATACCCTACCAAATCGAAGAGGCCAGAAGTGATACCTGTGCGACTGACTCTCGTGGTTCCCTAATTGAAGGTCAGTTTGAGGTTCCCCTTTACTTGGATTCTTGGGAACCAGGCAGTTTATTGTGGCGAGATGACAACGGACTCCCGCAGCGGAATGGCAAGGTCCAAGTCGGATTTCACATGCTTATTGGGTGCAGTGTGCTTCACGGAGAACAAAAAGGGACTTTGGTTCAATATGGTCATGGCCTACTGGGAAAAAGAAGTGAAATTGACAGCGATTACCTCCACAACCTTGCCGATGAACATGGGTTGATTTTGTTTGCTGCAGATTGGACGGGAATGAAACTGGAAGACAGTTCTGCGATTACCCTAAACATTGTGGAAGACGCCAGCCGTTTTCAGACCGTCCCTGATCGTCTTCATCAAGGTTGGATGGAGTTCTTTGCTCTGTCGCTGCTCGTAAGACAGCCCCATTTTATGATGGATCCACACCTGACCTTGAATGATGACAGTATGATTAATCCTGAACGGCTGTTCTTCTATGGAAACTCGCAAGGTGCCGTTCTCGGTGGCGGATACTCTGCCATGCATGGTCAGATGGATGGGGTGATTTTGGGTGTTGGAGGTGCGCCATTCAGCTTGCTGCTCAACCGTGCTCAAGGATTTACGCCTTTCCTGCTCATATTGGAAACCATGTATGACGATTGGAGGGACATCACACTCATCCAAGCACTTTATCAACAGCTGTGGGATCCGACAGAAAGCATTGGATGGACACATCTTCAGCAAAGTCCGGTGCTCATGCAGGCGGCAATTGGAGATGGAAGTGTCCCAACAATTGGCGCTCATGTTCTCGCTCGGGGTCTTGACGCTAAATTAATGCAGCCCGCCACCAGAAATGTTTTCGGATTGGATTCGGTCCATTCACCATATGTGGGCTCAGTTTATGTAGAATGGGACTATGGCATCCCAGATTCTGACGGCCCCTACCCTGCACCAAATGACACCGATTTTGATCCACACAATGGTCCAAGAACATCTGAAATGGGCAAAGCACAAATTGGACATTTTATACGAACAGGAGCGGTGAGCCATTTTTGTGACGGGCCTTGTGACTGGGAATAGACTTTGACTTATCTGAACCCTTCATCACTTTCGTCGTAAATCATCAGCGCTTCCAACGGATGAAGGAGTAAAAGCTGTGCGATGGGAGATTGCCTTAAAATTGACATGCCAACAGATTTCAGCGAATGCGTTTCATCGTGACTTCGTATCGCACTAAGTTGAGACCTCACCTTTTGGCGTAAACTGGGCTCAAATGACATGCGAACCACACGAAATTCAGATGAACGCAATCCACTTAATCGAGCGGCATGTTTTAATGCCGTTGTTTCGGTTCCTAGGGCATCGACCAGTTTATGTTCAAGCGCTTGGATACCAGTCCAAACTCTACCTTCAGCAACTGATGCAACCGCTTCAAGAGGTAACTTTCGCCCCATGGCTACGACATCCAAAAATCGAGCATAGGTTAGCTTGAGGAACGCTCTAAATCGCATCCTTTGATCTGGAGAAAATGGCTGAGTGATGTCAAACATGCCTTGGCGATCTGAAGATGGCACGATCAACTCCGAGGTGATGCCCAGCTTCTGTAAGGCTCCCGAAACCGTCAACTTACCCCCAACCACACCAATTGAGCCAGTCACTGTCGTGGGATATGCAATGATTTCATGGCAACGGGCGGCAATGTAATACCCACCACTTGCAGCCACATTTTCGAGCAAGGCAACCACAGGTTTTTGAAAGGAAAGCTGTTCAATAGCATGTGCAATTCTATCAGAAGCAACTGCGGACCCACCAGGAGAATTGATTTTCAAAATGACCGCTGCAATGCGCTTGTCTTCCCGCAGTCTCTTCAGTAAGGGAATGACCTGTTGGGGACTAATGACGACTCCTTCACCTTGATCAATCACAGTTCCTTTCAATGACACCAGTGCCACTTGTCGCCGAGTGTCACCAATGTGTTTCAGCCGCTGTTGAGATTGAAAAAGACCAAACCAACTCATGAAATTTGGGGGTGTATTGCTTGCCCCAACAAATTCTTTCGCTTTTTCTAAAAGTTCTTCTCCATAGTGTTCACCATGAACAAAGCCAAGTTCTTGAGCCCGTTCAGAAGACAAAGGGCTCTCCATAAATGTTTGTTTGAGAACTGCTTCAGGAATTTTCAACCCTTCGCTGATGGCTTCGAGAATGTGTTGCTCTAAACTGCCATAAATAGATTGAAGTTGTTCTCTGTTTTCTGGGCTTGGAAAGCGGTTGGCGTAACTTTCACCAAAACTTTTGTATGAACCCGCAGACTCAATATCCGCCACCACACCAAATTGTTTGAGCATTCCAGCATAAAAGAACATTCGGTTTCCAAGACCATTCCAGAACAACGCACTGTGTGGAAGTACGAAAATCTGATCTGCTGCAGAAGCCAAATACAACCCATCTCGATAAGGATGCAGTAAATGTACCCAAACTGATTTTCCGCTTGCACGAATGGTTTCGATCGCCGAACGGAAGGCCAAGAGACTGGCCCAGCCCTTGGGGGTTACTTCAATCCGAATGACAAGCAAGCGTAGATCATCTGCCTGCGCCAAGGCGTTAAGCGCTCTAAACGCTGGTTTCCCCATTTCAAAGCGGGAAAGTGTTTTGGGTGTCAGTTCCAGCAGCAAGGCTCGGTGCTTCAGCAGCAACCGATTTTCAAGGTAACCCAACCCCAAACGGAATGGAGAAACCAGCAACTGTCCTAAAATTGAAAGCGGATTTTGCATTGAACCCTTTGAAACCGTTACAAGTGGATGACACCAAACAATGACACTCTTCTTATCTTAACATGCCAGATTTTCAATTTACTGCCGAGGAAATTGAGATTTTTCGTATACTTCCTGAAGACATGCTTCTAGAATTATGTAGAGATCTCAATATGATATTACCCGAAACTGTCGTCAATTTAGACCTTGCTGTTCAAATTGTTCCTGAGTTTCTCGATCACGCCAAACGCTATGGCCTTCCCTTCCACAAACTCAATTCAGACAGTCTGAACGATCTAACGGAAAGAGAATTGCAAATTCTTGCAGACATTTGTCACGTAAAACCCAATGTTCGGGCTATTTTGAAGCATGGAACAAAAGTATTCAAAACGGTTCACGAGAAAGGCCGTAAATATCATGCCATCAGACTGAACATGATCACATTTCTCAAACCGATAATCCGTTACGAAATGAACCATCACTAAATAGTTACAGGCGAGAACACAATGTCAACACTTACCAAAATCTGCCACAGCTGCTATGAAGCCGTTCCAGAGCAAGCCAACAAATGTAAGCATTGTTTTGAAGACCTCCGCATCAAACCCAAAGAAGGATTCAAGTTTCCACTTGCAACCCCGTTGGCGTTTCTTGCAATCACATCCACTGGTTTTTTATGGGCGGATTACATTAGTACTTCGCAAGCCTTCAACAAGCATGTCTTCGACCATGAAACCAAAAGCATTGTTCAAATATCCAAAACTGGAGAAGGCATCAACGCCAAAAGAATACCATTTACAGACATTTCAGGATTTGAATATGTCATTGGTGGCACCTACGCCAAATACGAGATTGTGGCCTTAAGCCGCTCAAATGAACGGATCATCGTTCAAAGCTCTGCCAATCCACTTAAGCGAGATATCGAACTGCTTTCAGAGTCCATTGACACTTCTTTCACCACTGTCAACAATACTCGGGGGGGGCTTGAGTAGTTTATTTGAGCACACCCTCGGTTTGCTTACACCTGAGCTGAGCATCGACTTTGGACATGACCGTCTTCGTATGGCATCCCAGGACTTAAGCAATCAAATTGATGAGGCCTCCCTCATCATTCTTAAAACAAATGGCAAACAAAGTGTACTGTACGCTTCAGGTAACCCAGCCCGTAATATGCAGGGTAGAATGGGAAGCCAATATCAAGCACAACGCCCCTTGTTTGATAATGAGTTGAAAGACACCCCTCACACTCAAAACTTCTTGACCAGCAACATTCGCCGCGTATTAGGCGGAAAGTCTTTGTTTCAACCTCGTACAATTGTGGCAACTCCACACCGAATGAACACAGAACAACTTGCGCTCTTTTCAAAGCTCTTGCAGCCAACCTGCGGAAAAGATCTGTACTTTATTCCATCTTTGCTGTGCGCAGCTTTGGGTGCCAACATTAACTACGAATTGCCTTCTGCCCACCTGATAATGGACATTGGTCATTCGAGTACGCGTATTGCTGCCGTTTCATTGTCGTGTATTCTCTCTTATGCTGAATCACCAATCGGCGGACATTATCTCAACAGGCTGATCATCCGATATTTTCATCAACAACACGGTATACACATTGACTCTCTTGGTGCGGAAGACATAAAAATTAATACCGCATCAGCCTATTTCCCAAGTCCCAATCTACAACTTGACTGTGTAGGAAGAGAAAGTGATGGCAAAGGGACAAAGCGCGTCACCTTTTTTCACAGCGATATTTTCCAGCTCTTGCAAACCCCATTTAAGGAATGGTCGGCACTTATTCGAAAAGTCTGCGGTGAACTTCATCCCGCTGCCTTCGAAGACATTACACAACATCCCATTCGTCTTATCGGCGGAGGAAGTCAGATCAATGGCTTAGATACTTTTCTCAGCGAACAAACAGGACTGAATGTTGAGTGTACAGAGTTCCCAAGAGAGTGTATTTTAAAGGGGGCCCAACTCTTTCATCGGAACCACAACCTCCTGCTCTGGTCTGCCCTCCCGCCAGCGGCATAGTTGCAGTCGACCGTCAAACCATTTCGCATAGCTGCAATGGTGAACCCAATCCCCAAGCCAAATCAATGCGCCATCTGAAGTCTGCTCATGTGCAAGGTAATGGCTGTGTCCTTGAAGCACCCAATCCATTTTATCGAGAAGTTGGGAACCATGCCGACGCTGAGCAATGACTAGGCGTTGGTTTGTATCAATTGTACGATTTGAATCGCCCGCCAAATGTTTAAGAAATATGAAACCAAGTCTAGGACCGAGAACGGTCATCAAACCTGAAAAGACAGACGATCGAAGCGCAGTTCGCAATGCACGGTATCCGAAACTTTTATCCGCCCGATCGCCATGCTCAATATGTAGGTTTGAAGGCAATTTAAGTGGGTCACACAAGATTTGTTTGGGGAGAGAAAAGTCGTGGTTTCCTCCGAGTAAACTCAACTTGACTGAACGCTTTGACAGTTGGGTAAAAGGATGCAGCAATTGAGAATATTCCGAAGGTACCCTCGAATAATCCCACCAATAGTGGAATAGATCTCCAACGATAACCAAATGGACATTTGACAGCGATTCAAGCCACCGAAAAAAACGACCATTGCGTTCCGGAACTTCAGGACAAAGGTGCACATCTGAACAGAAGAGAATGGGTAAAGACATAAGTGAAATCTGACGAGAGTCTTCGAAACAGGCTATTTAAGCAGCATTGTTTAAGAGTGATTCGAACCATGAGTATACCACTGGCGACGCGGCTCCGTCCTTCAAGTCTGGATGAAATTGTTGGACAGACCCATTTGTTGGCCCCCAAGCGTCCATTTAGACAAGCACTTGAGGGTTCTTTTGACAGTTCAGTTGTCTTTTGGGGACCACCAGGCACAGGTAAAACAACATTGGCTCATCTCATCGCCAATCAAAGTCAACGACAGTTCTACCAATTGTCTGCAGTCACTGATGGCCTACCAGCGTTGAGAA
>JAYYJC010000318.1:0-2083 GCA_036146655.1 Myxococcota bacterium
ATTCTCTTTGCTGGTTTCGAACCAGTGTAAGTTGAGAATGCCCGCTGCAAGCGATTTTGTACAAAGTGCCTTGTATCCAAAAGGGTTTGGCAATGATTCGGCTGCAAAAGTCCAAGCTACAAATGACCAGTCAAAAGGAGCATTGTGTCCGACAAATACGCTGTCTGTTTTGGGTCTCGTGTATTTTTTAACCCATGCGGTGAGTTGTCTGCACGCTTCAGCCCTTGGAAGACCATGTTGGCGCAGATATTGGAGTTCAAGTCCATGTATGGCTGCTGCCCGTGAATCATATTTCGGGGCTTGAGGTCTAATTTCGATGTAAAATTGTTCTTGGACTTGAAGAAAGCCACTCTGGTTAGGTGCGACAATCGCTGCCCCAAGCGATACCATGTCGTACAAGCCAGGAACTGGACCGTTGGCTTCGATATCGATGCAAAAATAAGTGGCACGGCTGCGCATAAAAACTCCTTTTGGTCTAGACTATGTCTATGTTCCTTCCGTCTAATTTTCAACTGTGATGCGCAAATGGTCGCCTCTATTTGTGGTTTTGGCTTTGCCAATTGCCTTTTTTGCCACTGCTACAGTGATAGGTATTGGAATTCTTCGACAAGGGTCACCAGCATGGATTGCAGGCGTTGGGATCTTGGCCGTGGTGTTGCCGCCCATGGCCCTGATCGTGTCTCGTATCTTAAAGTGGTTTTTATTTTCCGTGGGTCTCATTGGGTGGTCAATGACCATTATGTATGTCTTTCCCGTGTTTTTTCCTGGAGAGAGAGGAATGGCAATGCATGTTGGGTGTGCCATGCTGAATGTCAATCCGGAGTGGGCGAAGATTGCAAATGAGATTTTTCCACGCCTACCGGATGGACTGTCACCAGCCACCATGGCGACTCCTGCCGTTGATAATTTTAAAAGCAACATCTTCAGGGATTTGGCGCAAGATGCTGTTGTATTACCTGTCGAGAGCCACGGCTCCACTATTTCTCTCCCATTGACCATAAAAGATACAGAAATATGGCTGCTCTTTGATACAGGGGCATCATTGACCACTTTGAATGAGGAGACACTTATTGAATTGGGTGTGGACATCCCAGATGATGCCCCAGTGGTTCAATTGCGAACGGCAAATGGAATCCGTGAAAGCCGTTTGGTTATGCTTTCAGATGTGTGGCTCGGCGGTTTGTATGTGGGTCATGTGACAGTGGCGGTCTGTGAACCATGTGCAGATGAGCAAACCAAGGGCTTGCTCGGTCTTAATGTCTCAAGTCGCTTTCTGGTGACCGTGGACTCAGAACGAGAAGAACTCATTTTACAGCCGGGTCAAGAGGTTCCAAACATGACCTCAGAAATCAAACCATGGGTTGATATTGATGCCACCGTCCGTCAGTGGTTAGATGGGAGAACAGAGCTTGATATTGCTGTTACCAATACCAGTGATGTCGACATTGGTATGGCTGAACTTGTTGTCATTTGTGGTGCCAAATACACCACATATGTTGGTGAGATATTGGCTCGAGATATCGTAGAAACCCGTCTGGCTCTTCCGCTTGTGGAACCCAACCAAGAAGAACGGAATTGTTCCCAGTTTCAAGTTGGATTAAATTATGCGCGCTGGACGGACACAGAAGGGTAGCGCTCGAGCTAAGCCTTCCAATGACTATTTAGCGCCTCAACCGCAATCCATAGCATGATGTATATCATCGCTGATTTCTTAGGGTCGATTTGAGCCTCCTCGGGCAACATGTCTGTCTCTTCTCGTTCATAGAGCGCCCAAAGAACTTCATCAAGAAGATGGGGTTGGGCACGGCTCACACTTTTGGCTCTTTCGGCGAAATCATCATCAATCGGTAAGATAGATGACAACTGACTGCGCACACTTTTGGTCGCAGCTTTAATGCTGTCTTGATTAACTTTGGTCAGGCGACCAGATTGCTGTTCAATGACTCGTACACACACAGACATCATGTAAAGTGCTACTTGACCTGATACCGGATCCTTTTCAGCAAACTCACCTTCCACATGTCGGAAGAGGCGGCGTTGTTCCTTAGAAATGCGGTTTGCGATGGCTTGAAATGCATCCGGG
>JAYYJC010000319.1:0-8397 GCA_036146655.1 Myxococcota bacterium
TGGGTAGCATCCAAGCGTTCGGAAACGCACCATTCGGTGTTCAACTTCTTCAGCACTGTGTGGCAATCGATGGTCATCAATCATGATAAGAGTGCCATTTCGCTTGACGACAGGACGTGACTTGGCAAAATACAAGGGGACGACTGGAATATTTTCAAGATGCACATATTGCCAGATGTCCAATTCCGTCCAGTTAGAAAGAGGGAATACTCGAATGGATTCGCCTTGATTGATTTTTCCATTGTACAGACTCCAAAGCTCTGGACGCTGGTTTTTTGGGTCCCATTGGTGAAAACGATCTCGGAAAGAGTAGATTCGCTCTTTGGCACGAGACTTTTCTTCTTCTCGACGAGCTCCACCGAATGCGGCATCGTATTGACCGGCCGTTAGGGCTTGTAAAAGACCTTTTGTTTTCATAATATCTGTGTACTTGCTTGAGCCATGGTCAAAGGGATTAATGTTATTTTTAACCCCTTCTTGATTGATATGAACCTTCAGATCAATCTGATGCCGTTTTGCAAATGCACTCCGAAATTTATACATTTCTTGAAATTTGAAAGTCGTGTCGACATGAAGCATCGGGAAGGGCAAAGGCGCAGGTGCAAAGGCTTTTAGCGCCAAGTGTGCCATAACTGATGAGTCTTTACCAATGGAGTAGAGCATTACTGGGTTGTCAAACTCTGCAGCAACCTCTCTGATCATGTGGATGCTTTCTGCTTCGAGATAGCGAAGATGTGTAATGGTGGGTAGATCCATGCCTATCCTCAGGTCTATTGTGGAAGGCGAGTTTAACTGGTTTCACCCTTGTGCGCATATTTCTTTGTAGAAAGCTACTGTTAAATAAAATCTAAGTTTGTTCCCCATCAGTTGGGTAGGTTCCAATCAATTGGCTGTATTTTGTGTCGGATAAGATATTGATTGATGGCGGAAAATGGTCGTGAACCAAAAAATCCATTTGCTGCAGCATAGGGTGAGGGGTGTGCAGAACGGAGGATAAGGTGTTTGTCTGCATCTATCATATTTGATTTGGCCTGCGCTTTTTTTCCCCAGAGAACAAACACCAAGTTTGATTTGCCGTGGTTAAGTGACCGAATAACGGCATCTGTAAATTGTTCCCAACCCTTGCCTTTATGTGAATTGGCGGTTCGGTGTCGAACCGTCAGGACAGTGTTGAGCATCAGCACACCCTGTTGAGCCCAGTTTGTTAGATCACCATGATTGGGAATTGGGATTGACAGGTCGGCATGTAATTCTTTAAAAATGTTTTTGAGCGATGGCGGCGGGTGAACACCTCTGCGGACTGAAAATGACAATCCGTGTGCTTGTCCTGGACCGTGGTAAGGGTCTTGTCCAAGAATGACAACTTTACATTTGTCAAATGGCGTACTTTCAAATGCAAAAAAAATCTCCTTTCCTGGTGGATAGACAGGAAATTGCCTTTTTTCTTCAATTAAGAAGGATTTCAGCCCAGCCATGTAGGGTTGCTCAAACTCTCCTTTGAGTTTGGCGAGCCAAGACGGCTCAAGCTGTATGCTCATTGCTTTGACAAAGTATAGGTAAAGGAGACGCTACCAACTACAAATTGATCTCCTTCATTCAAAGCAGTGGGATGGCTAATGGCATTTCCATTGACACTCACTTTGGTCATAAAACTTGTTTTTTTCAACACATGTGAACCACCGTCCCACTCAACTTCAGCCACATTTCCGCCTGTGAAAAAACCTGAGATGGGTACGGTTGCACCTTTTCCAAAGATTAGTTTTGAATCACCAGGCGTCCAACTTTGTTGTTTGGAAACAATTCTGGCATTTCGAATAAGGTTACCTTGTTTCAGGGTTTTTTGTACCATGGCAGGTGAAAGTTGGAAGGTGGCATCGCTTCGGTTCGCTTGAGAAGTTCTGACATAGAGCGGAAGTTCTCCAAGAGATTGCCCATTGTGAAACTGTTGAATGGGGTTGAGATTGTCGCCAAAGAACAGCAAAGTGTAACGGCCGATCTGAAACTTCGTGCCATGCTCAAAGGATTGTGAAGCGTCCTGGATGGGCGAGCCATTCAACAAAATGGTGTTCCCAGATGACATATTTTTGGCTTCGTAATTGGAACCATCTAACTTGATCCGCATATGGGTTTTACTGACGGTTGTGTGAGGGAGGATGAGGTCTGCTGAGCGACCACGCCCAATGATTATTTCTCTTTTGGTGAGTTGGAACAGGCGATCGGGTTGTCCACTTTCTTGGATGACAAAGCAAGCCATAAAAGGTGACTCCATTTAAATAGGGAATTAGGGAGGATTGTCAGATGAATGGGAATGGTTTTTCACTCATCCATAAAGACATACTCTAACTTGTTCTCGCTCAGATTGCGTCGTACAATCAAGATTAATTTAAGGAGGTTGTAGAGTGAACCATTTTCAACAGGCATGGGACCGAATACATGACCAGCTCGTTCCTTTTTTTATATACGGATTTGTGGGTATTTTTTTGAGTGCTTGTGTCTTCTACATTCCACTGCTCAGTGTTTTTCGTGAGTTAAGGGACGCCGTGATTCAAGATCGAGTTCCAGAAATTAAAAATGCTTTTGATATGAACACTATAAAAGCAGACTTGCCCATGTGGGCTGCATTAATTGGTTCCCAGTTGGCGATCACACTCGTCATATTCATGTTGAGTTTGCCACTTATCGGAGTCTCTATTGTGATGAGTGGGGAGGCAGAGTGGCTCGTGATGTTGCTATTTTTTGCGATTTCGGGCATAGCGGCCCTTGCCTTTATTGCGTGTTGTATTCTTTTGTTTTGGTCACCATGGATTTATTTGGTGGAACAGTTGTCTCCCATTGACTCGATGAAAGCGTCCTTCTTTTATGGAAAAACCACAATTCTCCAAGTGATTATCCATCTGCTCATTATTTACTTTTCAACTCTGTTAAGTGCTATTTTTTGCTACATACCTTCTTTTTTAGCACTGACCTTAGGTGCAATAGCCACCTTCTATCTGTATGAAGCTCATCGACCAGCCATACAAAAGGTCATCACTGAGCGCAGTTTGTCGAGGCTTAAATTAGATTGATTATAGGCTCCTCGAAATCATCCATCCCACATTAAGTCTGAAGGTCCGATTCCAATCTCCGGTCCGTATTGCATCATTTTGTCCGGGAGCGGAGACGATCGTTTGATTATAGTCTATACCGACGCCTGCATCTAATGTCAGTCCAATATCTGTTTGAAACTTGCCTCCAATAATGGCCGCTGGACGAATAAAATACGCATCAAACTGATCGTTTTCATTCCGATATAAAATATTTGCATAACGAAGCTCCACAGCTAGAAATCCGCCGCTTTTCGCATCGCCAATCCCGTAATATCGGCCTTGAGCGCCGAGATCAATGTTCCATGCATCAGAGGTTCTACCATACGCAGAAATGGCCAATAAACTAAATCGAGTGTGAATTGGCAATTCACTATGAAGTTCTCCTATCCCTTTGATTAAGCGAGTAGGTGAGAGACTGAGATTGACCCATTCGGGTCCATTACCATAAGCGGTGGAAAATAATAGTCTAAACCCTGCCAAAATCATCATTGGCATATTATGATTTGGGCCATACACAATGTCAAGGTGAGGTCAGAAATGCTTGCATTATTTGGATTTTTGTTTGTTGGATGTTTGGGTCATGTCTATCTTGAGGTCACAAAGCCTGCTGAGGTTTCAATGGCGTCTGATATTAAGCGGTTGGCAGTTTTCGATCGACCCGACACAGACAGCAGTTCGGCAGTGATGGCGGATTTCTTACTCTTCTACAGCCAACTCAAACAGCCGCGCTTTCAACTCTTAGAGCCCAAGTCAGCCGAATCTGCGTATCAAAAGATGAATATTGTCCTTGGTCAGACATTGGATTCTCAAACGGTGATCCCACTCTGTCAAAGTCTTGATGTGGATGCACTAGTGGCGCTTGAACATGCAGAGGTTTCAGGTCAATGGGATGTTGAGCGTTTCACCGAAACCGAAACCACTACTCAGACCGTTACCAAAAATGGCAAAACAGAAACACAAGAGGTCAGTCAAGAAGTGGAGCGTTATCGAGCCCTATATGCTGTTGATGCCAGAGCAGATTGGATCTTTTATTCATGTAAAGGGACAGTGCTCGACCAAAAAACCATCCGCATTCAAGATCGGTGGGATGGCATAGGAGATACTCGGATTGAAGCCAAACAGGATGCGGGTGATACGCAAAGCATCCATCAAGATATTCATCAGATTTTAGGTCTTGGCTATGTTCAGCGAATCTCACCTTACGAGGTGGAAGTGTCTCGGCCGTTATATGGTGGCCGCTACTTAAAGGAAGGAAACTTATCAGTGGAAACTGGGGCTTTGGAGGATGCTCAGGATGAGTTTAAGCGTGTGGCAAAAGCCAACACCGGTGTCAAAAAAGGCAAGGCCTTACATAATCTTGCTGTGGCAGAAGAGGCTGCGGGAGACCTTCAAAAAGCCTTTGAGCATGCCCAGCGTGCTGCACGGCTCACAGATAAATCCCACTCCGTTAATTTGAAAAGGGCCTTGCGCCTCAGGTTAAATGAAAAAAAGACCATAGACCGTCAGCTCAAGCAGCCTAATTCTGAACAGAAAGGTGAAACCAGCGGTGAGCGAACCAATACAGAACCCACATCAGACCCTAAAAAGCCTGACTGAATTATGGTCTAAGACATTTCCAAGAACGCAAAAAATTGTCTCCACATATCTTTTTGATTCTGTCTTCTGACCACCCCTTTTGAAGCATGACATCTACAATTCTGGCATAGGCTGAACCATTTGCCAAATCAGGTGGAGGTGAGATGGCTCCGTCGAGGTCGGAACCGATTGCGGGTACATCTTCACCTGCAATCTTTATGATGTGTTCGATGTGTTCAATCACCATTTCTGCGTTGTTGGGCATGTCACGGCGGCGTAGAAAATTAGCTGCAAATATAACACCAATGACTCCACCTCTCTCAGCAATGGCCTTAATTTGTGAATCGTCTAAGTTTCTCCAGTGTTTACGAACGCCGCTGACACCGGTGTGTGTCACAATTGGCGGTATGTCATTACGGTGAATGGCAAGCGCATCCCAAAATCCTCTGGGATGAATGTGGGCAAGATCGACAAAGATTCTTTTGTGATTGAGTTGTTCAACACACTCAAAACCTGTTTTTGACAATCCCTTTTGGCTTCTCCACAAATGATCAGGACTTGAGGTAGCGCCAAATCTTGCATTGGTCAGATGAATAAGTGTGACACGAGTCATCAAATTAGGCAGTGATAGGGCGCCATCAGGTGCGGCTTCAAAGGCATTTCCGCCCTGAATACTCAACAGTACAGCATGGCGACTGTTGTCGATGGCATCTCTATATTCAAGGGGGTTTCGAACAAACTGAAGTTGTCCATCGCTTTTATTGACAATTTCTTTTAGCCGGTTCAGATTTTTTTCGAAGGTTGTCCATCGAGCTTTTGCTTTTCGAAATGGATTGGTGGTGATAGACCACATGGCTGCATTTAGTCCACCTGCCGTCATTCTTGGAAGGTCGAGATGTCCAAAAAAATGCCGACCAAAAGGTCCGCCGTTGTGTGAAATGAGCGGGTTGTAGCCCCACAGTCGATGAGGGATGAAGGTGTCGATGTGAAGGTCGATGATTTCTATTTCACGGCAAAGAGTAAGGGCCGTGGTTGACGCATCTAAGTTTAGTTGGGCGGATGAGCGTTGAGACTTTTTTGTCATTCAAGGTCCTGTGTGATCATCATTTAGGTTATAACGCAAGGCTTGCAGGAGGTACAAATGGGAAGTTCAAAACGGCTGATGGCTCGGGCTGAAGCGCGAGAAGATGTCATTTCATATTTGGCATCACGGCTTGAAGATGAACTGAGTATGGCAGATGCGATTTTGATTTTAAATGATCGTTTAAAGCGAATAAAGGTTAAGGCAGATGCGCGTTGGTGTCGATTTGCCTTTCAGAATGGCACCCCCGTGTTGCCAGATCTTGAGACGCGCTTTGATACTGTCATTTATCGTTTAGATCCCGCTCGAAAAAGCAGTGATTTGTATTTGCAATTGGCAGCTTCTCGTATGGAGTCTGGTGCTTTGCTTTGGATGCTTGGTTCAAATGATGAAGGTGTTAAGTCTGCTGCGAAGAACTTGTCGCCTTATTTTGAGCAAGCTGAAACCTATGATTATAAAAAAAGGGCTCGCATTATTCGAGCTGTTCGAAACGAAATCCCTGCAGATGGGCGGATTTCGGCTTGGAAATCCCAAATAGAATTGGACTCCGAACACCATTGGAATACTTACCCAGGTCTTTTTGCAGGAGGGGGGCACGATGGAGGAACCAAACTTCTGCTTGAAGCTCTGAAAACTGAAAAGTTCAAACCTGAGTCTAAGGTTTGTGATTGGGGATGTGGGTCTGGTGTCTTGACGCACGGAATATCATTACAGCGGCCTGATGCAGTCATCACTGGTTTGGATGCGGATGCACTGGCGATTGAAGCTTATCAGCAAAACTGTTCATATGCATCGGCCATTTTATCTGATGGTTGGAATAGACTTCCCACTGACAGTCGCTTTCATATCATTTGTTCGAACCCCCCCATGCACATTGGAAAGTCAGAGGACTTTCGCATGATCCAAGCTTGCATCCAAGATTCACCTTCCAGACTTCATTCTAGTGGTATTTTATACCTTGTTGTTTTGAGACAGATCCCAATTCAATCCATGTTGGAACCACATTTTAAAAAGGTTGAAATGATTGCAGAGAACAATCGGTATTGGGTATGGAAGGCAGTAAAGCAACGATGAAACGGCTTGATCGATTAATCTGTGAACGTGGTGGGTACTCTCGCAAACAAGCCAGTCTGTTGGTTCGTAAAAAAAGAGTGACTTCCAACGGGATTTTACTGTTACAGGGCGCTCAAAGATACCCCGAAGATATTCCAATTGAAATTGATTCAGAGGTTTTAAAAGTTCTGCCAACAGTGATTGCATTTCACAAACCAGAAGGGGTTTTAAGTGCGAACAGTGACTTTGAAGGGCGTCCCTGCGTAGGCGATTGGCTGCCGCCTCGGTTTCACATTGTGGGCCGTTTGGATTCAGATACACGGGGTTTGTTGCTATTCTCTCGAGATGGTGCACTGACTCAGCGCATGCTTCACCCAAAGTTTGGAACTGAGCGTGAATACATTGCCACCGTGAAAGGGAATCCCAAGCCAGAGCTTATTTCTCAGCTTGCGGTTGGGGTATCAACAAGCCTTGGCCTTGCTCAGGCGCGTGTCCTTGACCTCGGTGAGGATTGGGTTCGACTTGTGGTAACAGAAGGTCGAAATCGGATCGTCCGACGAATGCTACACAATGCGGGACATTCCGTTCTTGAACTTGAGCGGGTCCGCTTTGGAACAATCACGATTGGAGATTTGGCTGAGGGTGCATCTCGGAATGTGACCACAGAAGAATTGCGCATGTGGCAGATGAAGTAAAAATCCATTCTAAGTTGGGATTAGCGTTGAGGAGCAGTGTATGTGGTGGGTGAGTTTGTCTGCTTGTATGCTTCTGGTACCTCAACCCATGGAACAAAGCGTCAATGCCATAAACGCACAGGTCATTCTTGACAATGAGTAAGCCAGTAGAAAACTGTATTTTGCAACTTCTGTGTCTTTTGTTGGTCGAATAGTCGACTCAAACGGACAAGCCGTACAGGGAGTGACGATTGAAACTCAAGGGGTTCAACAGTGATACTTTACTTTAGAAGTCCATTTCGGCACCCTAAATTATTCTGTAGGTGATTGTTCATCTGTGGTTTCAGAGTTTAAACATTCCATTAACAACGATGAACAAGTTCCCGCATCAACTCCATTGTCGATGCAGTCTTCGTACAATTCGACACACCCGTCATTGTCTGAGTCTTCTGTTTCAGACTCAATTTCTTGGAACAAGTCCATACACGAGTTCATAAAGGTTTGGCATACATCAAAATCACCGCCTTCTTCAAGACACACGACAAATATTTCCCAACAGACTTGCAGTGGTGTTTCGTCATCTTCTTGTTCCCAGTCACCTTCTTGTTCCCAGTCACCTTCTTGTTCCCAGTCTTCTTCTTGTTCCCAGTCTTCGCCTTCATGTTCCCAGTCACCTTCATGTTCCCAGTCTTCTTCTTGTTCCCAGTCTTCTTCTTGTTCCCAGTCTTCGCCTTCCTGCTCCCAGTCTTCTTCCTCTTTGTCAGATTCACTCCACTTATCTTCACCGCTTGGGTCAGCAATTGAGATACAACCGCTCAGTAGAATGATGCTTAAAATGGATTTTAAGTGTTTGGTTGTCATTTTATAGCTCCGGATGAAAGTTGTAATTCTGTGGTGTGGTTTCCTGAGACACGACTAAGCTCTGAAT
>JAYYJC010000320.1:0-10000 GCA_036146655.1 Myxococcota bacterium
AGCAAAGCCTTGTCTAAATGACAAGGTTTTTTTTGCACAAAGAACTCGGATCAAGAGCCAAAGACTCGGATTTCTTAGCCTTGAAGGGAGACTAGCCGTCTAGTGCTCAAGAAATAATGATAAATATTCATTAAATTATTGATAATGATAATCATTATCGTTAGTATACAGACAAATTAACGCTAGGATAGAATATGCCAAAATCATTACAAGTAAGTCAATGCTCACGGCACGGAAACTTTATTATTCGTTTCCATAACAATGTGACCTCCCTCACTGCGAATCAGATGACCCAACTGATATTTACACTCGATGAAGTCTGTGATGACGCTGTCGAACTTGGGTGGATACAAGCCTTCCAAGATTTCCCAATCAGCTGCTGTACAAAACCATCATTCAAACTGTGCATGGGTCGCATAATTTTGATTTTAAGTCATCTGGAACTGGTTGATCTCATGACGCAGCTTTGGAAAATATGTCCATCATTAATGAAATATGCAACAGAAGGAGCTTATGCATGAAACACATTGAAACAAGAGACACACTGGCAGAAAGTCGGCGTTGCCGTGTAGAGATTTGCAATAGCGAAATCATCCATATTCAATCCGGTAACATTACACTCCATCTGTCTATCAATGACTTCAAAGACCTCAGCACTGTCGTATCAGATGCAGTAGACAAGTTTGAAGCCTTGGATGAACATAATACGGACCAACTCTATCTGGTGTATTCAAGAGAACAAAAACATGAATAATGCGTTCAAAGCCCCTTGCGCACCTGATAGCACCAAGAGTCTTGTCAAACTTTTAATTGTCTTGTGCAATCACAATAACCAACAAGTGCGCCAGACAAACACAATTTATTCTAAACTTATCAATGAGGCATTTGTTAGCCAACAAATGTGGAATCATCTCTGCGACTTCTTGGACTTACACCTCCCACCTACCGATGATCTTCATCGAAAAAGTCCGATTTCACTTTACTCTGTTTGGCGTGAATGCCAACGGACACACAAACACAAACAAGCACTTTGTGCACTTTGGCATATTCTCAAGAGAAAAGATGATTTACCAAAGAAATTTTACAACAAGCTTCATCAAGAGGTTGAACAGTACTTGGTGAGCTTTTTCCCAATGAACAAAATAACGGAGACCATCTATGGGACTGATATCACACAAAGCACCGCATTTTACTGCTGAGGCTGTAGACAATTTAGAATTTAAAACACTTTCTTTGAAAGATTTTGAAAATGAATATGTCATTTTACTTTTTTATCCACTCGATTTCACATTCGTCTGTCCTACTGAATTATGGGCATTCTCTGATCGTATCCAAGAATTTGAGCAGAAGAACTGTCGAGTCCTGGCTGTCTCGGTAGACAGCAAGCACTCTCATCTGGCATGGCTCAAAACACCCAAAAATAAGGGTGGTGTAAAAGGACTTAACCTCACTCTGATTTCCGATATAAATCGAGAATTGGCGACATCATACGACATACTCACATCTGAGGGTGTGGCATTAAGAGGAATGTTTATTATTGATAACGAACAAATCATTCGTTCGGCAATTATCAATGATCTTCCGATTGGGCGTTCCGTAGATGAAGCTTTGAGACTTTTAGACGCTGTACAATTTCACCAAGCACACGGGGAAGTATGTCCAGTCAACTGGAAAAAAGGTGATCAGGGAATGACCACTGATTCATCTGGATTACACACTTACTTTTCTGACTAATTCCTAAGGTAAGTCGACCATTACTTTACCGAACTTCTGGCGCTAAATGAGTGCCTGATCACATGGAACAACTTTAAACAAGAAAATATTTGGCTTTTCAAAGCTTACGAATTAAAACTGATAATGATAATGATTATCAATATTAAAATGGAGACGATATTATGATAATTCCTTTCTTACTCTTCACTGCTTGCTCCGATAAAAGCGACTCTGACGAGATTTACGATACTGCCAGCAGTGATGATACAGATACCTCTGACACCTCTGATACCACAGATACCACTGATACTTCTGATACCTCTGACACCTCTGATACTGGTGACACAACAGATCCAGTTGACGAAGATGTGTATCAATTCTTACGAGACGGTTCAACTTCTGTTTCGTACAGCGGACAGACATTTCGTCTGGCGTTAATTACCGAGTTTGCGAGTTGGCTAGATTCACGCCAAGATGCTCTTGGGACTTCATGGAACCCAAGTGATGAAGCCGCAGTTTTAAATGACATCAACTTTTACCTTGAGTTTGACAGTTCCATCGGCGGTCAAATCCCATTCTCATTTGTCAGCAACACAGCTGAAGAAAATTTTGATGGAATTTCAAGCGGCAAAGACATTGTTGGTAAACTGGCTGGCAATGACTCTGTTACCGACCACAAGAACTGGACCTCTGGTGATTTTACAGGTTGGTCACTCGGTGGTACTCCTGCCTCACCCGAAGCACTGGTTGGCTTTTGGGGAGGGTTATTTGCAAGCCGAGTGATTTCTACTGGCGGTGCTGCAACGACAGGACCTGATGGCAGCAGCTACACAAATGTGGCCATTACACCTGACGGACACGATCTGACAGCACTTCTTCACAATTTCATCCTCATGGGCGTCACCTTTTCACAAGGAACTGATGACTATCTTGATGATGATACCGATGGTAAAGGCCTTAAAGCAAGCCATGAATCCATCAATGACGGGAAAAATTATACCTCTCTTGAACATCAATGGGACGAGGGATTTGGCTACCTTGGTGCAGCCAAAGACTTCTTGTCATATACAAACATGGAAGTTATTTCCGGTGACAGCTTTGATAGTGATGGCGACGGTAAAATCGATCTTAAATCAGAATATAACTGGACCCCAATAATGTGGGCTGCAACCATAGATCACGGCACCAGTTATAGCAATAACCCAACAGATTTTGCCAATACTGCTGTAGCAGCATTTATTGATGGACGAAGCTATATTGCTGAAACACCAATTGGTACACCTCAAGCGGATTATTTAGCCACTTTGACAGAATACAGAAATATCGCAGTGGACAATTGGGATCACGCTGTGGCTGGAACTGTTGTACATCATCTCAACAATGTACTTGAACACATGTCTCAATTTGGAAGCTCAAACTACGACTTCGAAGCACATGCCACAAGTTGGTCAACAATGAAAGGCATTTCACTTGGTCTACAGTTTAATCCACGTTCCACGCTTTCAGACAATGACTTCTCCACATTCCATAACCTTGTGGGAGATGCGCCTACACTTCCCAATGCAGGAAACACAAATATTAGTAACTACATTGGCGATCTTGAAAGTGCTCGAAGCATTATCGGTTCGGCATACGGTTTTCAAAATATAGATATGTGGTAGTTTGAAATACATGATTGTAATTGGATTATCCCTAGGCTTTGGCAGTGGTTGCATCGAACCTGTCGAGAAACCACTGTCACAAGCCGCCCAATCTGAATCATCCTCATCTCTTCTTGAAGAGGTGGGGCCTTCAGTGGTTTTACCAGCACTAAACTCATTTCACAGCAACATTGAAGTTTTCCGTGATGGTCTAAATGACATCACTTCTGTCATTGAAAACAACGGTAACATTGAAGAATCCTTAGAAGCGAGCCGCAACAACTGGCTATTGGTCTATAAATCTTGGCAAGAACTTGAGGTCATGCAAATTGGTTCAGCTGGAAGTTCGTTATCTACTGTTGGTGGTGAAGATAAAAGAGACGAAATTTATTCTTGGCCAACAGTCAGTGGGTGTTTGATTGATCAAATGACCGTTACTGATGACTGGAAAACAGACTCATATTTTGACAATAACCTGGTCAATGCTTATGGCTTGGATGCGATTGAGCATTTGCTGTTTTCGGAACTCGAAACGGAATGTCCTTCACAAGTCCCACCAATTTCTGACGGCTCTTGGTATGCACTTGAACAAGAAGAAAATGGCATATTGAAACAACGGATAGAATTTGCGAAAGCCCTGTCAGAACATGTGGAACAGACAACGGAGTATTTAATTCAACAATGGTCACCGGATGGTGAAAATTTTTCAGCACAACTTACGGTTGAAGGTGCCTCCCCATTTGCAGACAAAGACGAAGCATTGTACGCCGTATTTCTATCATTGTTTTATGTTGAGCTCCTGACGAAAGACAGGAAGCTTGCACAACCTCTTGGTCTGAGAGACTGTCCAAATGAAACTTGTGTCGAAGACATTGAGTCCCTACAGAGTGGATTGTCATTGCATGCCATTCAATCAAATTTGGTTGGCTTCAAAAATCTCTTCACTGGTGGGACTTCCACTGGAATGGATGACTTATTAATTGAGCTTGGACATGCAGATCTAAGCGAACAGATCATACTTGATGTCGATGCTGTGATTACCCTCTTAGATGCTCATGTCGGAAAGCCACTTGACGGTATGATTACTGATGATAAGGAGACCGTCATAGAGATTTATGATCACATTGGTCTCGTGACAACGGCACTTAAACAGGATTTAACCACTGTTCTAGAAGTATCAGTTCCATCGGAAGCTGCGGGCGACAATGATTAATTAAGGCCATTGAGATGTAATTTAAAGTCCTTGGTTTTGTCGATGCGTGCAATTCTGAGGACTTTTGCAATTTCCGTAAATATTGAGCATATGCGAGGTGATTGTTAGACCATATGACTCTGCAATTTTATGCTGTAAATTTTCGATTTCATCGTTCTCGAACTCAAATATATGCCCACAGGTATTGCAAATCAAGTGGTCATGATGCTCAACCCCCAGTGCATATTCAAAGCGGGATAGTCCATCTTCAAAATGATGCTCCAAAGCCAAGCCGGCCTGAACAAGTAGATTCATTGTGCGGTATACCGTAGCGACACCAACTTTTGCATTTTCAAGCTGTACAATTCTAAAGAGTTCTTCAATCGAAACATGGCTATTTTGCGACATCAGGGTATCGAAAATTAATCGGCGCTGCTTGGTTGTTTTTAAACCATTTGATTGGAGAAACTGGTCTAACAGGTGATGTGGGTCTTGATTATCCATAATTACAAAAAAGGAGGGATTGGTCCCTCCTCATGTAATCGGTTTTTAACAACTGTGCATTGTGCAAGTCATTGCAGTTGAAATGTCTGTTACTCTTCTGCTGCTTCTGTTGCCTCTTCTGCTGCTTCTGTAGCCTCTTCTACTGCTTCTGATGCCTCTTCTGCAGGCGCTTCTTCTTTGATTTCAGGCTCAGCAGGAGCATCATCAACCTCCACAGCTTGGCTTGGATCATAACTTTCAGACACAAGAGCAATGACAGCCATTGGCGCATTGTCACCGGTTCGGTATCCCGCTTTAAATATACGAGTGTAACCACCAGGACGCTCTTTGTAGAGTTCTGCATATTCTCCAAATAACCGCTTCAGTATATCGCGGTTTTCGATTGTTTTTCGAGCCTGACGAACAGCGTGTGCTCTCTTAAGCTGTGCTTTGCGAAGTTCATCACCTTTCAACCCTTCTAGGGTTGAAGGAGCATGCTTTCCAGCGATCGTAATCAACGGCTCAACAAAACGACGAAGCTCTTTTGCTTTCGCAAGTGTGGTCTTAATCTGACCATGCTCAAGGAGAGAAGTGCTCATGTTGCGAAACATGGCTTTTCGGTGGGAACTGTTCCGACCGAGTTTTCGACCAACTTTTAAGTGTCTCATTATATCTCCAATTATCGTACGCGATCTTCAGGGAAATTGTGAAGCTTCATACCCAGAGAGAGATCGCGTTCTGAGAGGAGCTCTTTGATTTCGTTTAATGATTTACGACCAAAGTTTTTCGTTTTCAACATTTCAGTTTCTGTACGCTGAACAAGTTGATGGATGTAGTCAATACCAGCATTCTGAAGACAATTGGCTGAACGGACAGACAACTCTAACTCCTGAACGGGTTGGAAGAGATACTCATTCCATTCTTCTTCTGGCTCAAGTTCTTCAACAATGACAGGCTCAGGGTGTTCATAGAAATTAATGAATACTTGAGCTTGTTCTTTCAGAATCTTAGCTGCATAGCCAAGTGCATCTTGCGGATGCACAGTACCATCTGTCCATATTTCAACGGTGAGTTTGTCATAGTCAGTGGCTTGAGCAACACGGGCATCATTAACCGTGTAACGAACTTTCTCAATAGGGTTGAACATTGCATCAACGGGAATGGTATCCAGAGGCTTATCTGCAACCGCTTCAGAAGTTGCCGTGAGGTAGCCTCGTCCCATTTCAACTTCAAGTGAAACTTCAAACTCGCCACCTTCAGTAAGGGTGGCAATGCGCTGTTGTGGATTGATTACCTGTACTTCTGCAGAGTCAAATTGAATGTCACCTGCTGTCACTTCAACGATGGTTCCAGGAGCACCCTTTTTATGAATGCGACCAGTAACGGTAGTACCGGAGTTTAAGTGGATAATGACTTGTTTGAAGTTTTGAACCACCTCAGTGACATCTTCAATCACACCAGGCAACGAAGAAAATTCGTGGGAAACACCAGTGATACGAATGTTTGTAACCGCTGCTCCACAAAGAGAAGACAACAAAATACGACGAAGCGAGTTGCCAATCGTTGTACCGTATCCTCGCTCAAGCGGGCGAACGACAAACTTTCCATAATAACAAAACTCTTGGTCCCCAACAGACTTACTTCGCGTTTCAACAACTTCACGAACACTGGGTCGAACCAAACCACGCCAGTTGCGTGCGACAAGTTCAGAGATTTCTAATTCTTCAGACATGTGATTTGAACTCCATGCAGCTGCTGATGCAACGGTCAACGCATCCACGCCAGCATAAAATTTTAATAATAGACCGTAAAGTGAAGCCAGCATAAGCTGGCATTCAAAAAAACAATAGTGCGTTGTATATACGCTTAAGACAAACTATACGCGTCGACGCTTGGGAGGACGGCAACCGTTGTGAGGGATAGGAGTAACATCACGAATGTATGTTACTCTCAAGTCGGTAAAACCAGATACAGCTCTAAGCGCAGATTCTCGGCCTGAACCGGGGCCCTTGACATGAACACCAACACTTTGCAAACCATAACTGGTTACGGCGTGTTGAATCGCCTCTTTGGCAGCCCATTGAGCGGCAAAAGGAGTGGACTTGCGTGAGCCTCGAAACTTTTGACCGGCTGAACGCCAAGCAACAGCATTTCCAGCATCATCTGTGACTGTCACAATGGTGTTATTAAATGTAGATTGTATGTGAACGATACCGGAAGGTACGTGCTTTTTAGCTTTTTTGCTTTTTTTGCGTTGGGGTGCCATTAGATAACTCCACTAAGATGATTATTTACGTTTTACGACTTGACGCTTTGGACCCTTTCGAGTTCGAGCGTTTGTATGTGTGCGTTGACCTCGAACAGGAAGTCCACGTCGGTGGCGCAAACCACGGTAGGACTTAATCTCAATCAGTCGCTTTTTATTGAGAAGTATTTCTTTACGAAGATCACCTTCCACAATGTGGTTGGCTTGTATTTCTTTTCGGATGGACGCAATGTCAGTATCAGTAAGCTGATATGTGCGAGTGGCACGGTCAACATTGGCCGCATCCAAAATGACGATCGCCTTTTGGCGACCAATACCGTAAATTGAGGTTAATGCGATATCAATTCGCTTATTTCTTGGGAGGTCTACACCTTCAATACGAGCCATAGTTTACCTATCCTTGTCGCTGTTTGTGCTTGGGGTTTTCACAGATAATACGAACAACGCCTCGTCGTTTAATAACTCGGCATTTATCGCAGATTTTTTTGACTGAAGCTCTAACTTTCATGATTACCTCAGGTTGGGTAGAAATAGATGCTGGAAGATGGGATCAAACTTATGTTAGGACGCACAAAGCAGCGCTGGAAATTATCCGTTTTGAAGTCACTTGTCAAGTTGTCTCACTATCTTTCAATAGCGTGGGTTAAAAGGAAAAAATTAGTTGTTGCGGCGGCCTTGAAACTTTTTGCGTCGCCCTTTTGAGGCCACTTGAGGGTTGGATTGGGTTCCAACCACATCATTAAGCATGTAGCTTTCCACTTGAGAGACGGTTTGCATACAAACACTCACAATAATGAGAAGCCCAGTTCCTCCAAAGCCGAAAGGAACACCGAAATTGTCTGCGAGGATGGTCGGCATCACGCAGATGAACGATAAGTATATTGCGCCACCCGCTGTTAACCGGGTCAAAATGGTACTTAGATGCTCGATGGTCTCAAGACCAGGACGATAACCAGGTACATATGCATTTTGGCGTTGTAAATTGTCCGCAATGTCGGTTGGATTAAAGGTGATCGCCGTATAGAAGAAAGTGAATACAACAATCAAAATAACGAAAGTAACAAGATAAGTCCATGTACCAGGTACAAATGCAGCAGCGAGACCTTCAAAGACAGGGTTTGATCCTGCAATGCTTCCAATTGTTGCTGGAAATACCATCAATGACGATGCGAAGATGGGAGGTATGACACCTGCTACATTAACCTTCAGTGGCAAGTGTGTTTGCTGACCACCATATGACTGCTGGCCCACAACACGCTTTGCATAAAGAATTGGAACCCTGTATTGACCCCTTTCGATAAATACAATAGCGCCAATGACAATCACCATGAAACCAAAGAGAAGCGTAATGGTCAACAAGTTGACCTGTCCAAGTTCCATAGATTGATAAAGATTTCGAGCCCCAGAGGGTATCGCAGCAATAATACCTGCGGTAATGATTAACGAAGCACCCTGTCCGATTCCCCGCTCTGTAATTTGCTCACCAAGCCACATGACAAAGCATGAACCCGCTGTCATTGTAATGATGGTCATCAATCTAAATGACCAACCATCCTCAAGCACAACTGGCTGACCACCCATTGTTTTCATCTGCTCCAATCCAAAGCTAATGGCTGTAGATTGGATGATGGCAATCAGTACAGTAATGTAACGGGTGTATTGGTTGATTTTTTTACGGCCGGCTTGACCTTCAGATTTAAGACGCTCAAACCGTGGAATCATGACCTGTCCAAACTGCATAATAATGCTGGCGGAAATATAGGGCATGATACCAAGCACAAAGACAGAGAACTGTTCCAAAGCACCGCCACTGAACATGTTGTACAAACTCAGCAATGTGCCTTGTGTATCTGCGAAAAAATCCGATAAGGCATTTCTATCAACGCCGGGGGCTGGAATAAAAATTCCAAGGCGATAAATCGCAAGCATTGCCAATGTAAACAGAATGCGATTTCGAAGATCTTCGGTCTTAAATATGGTGGCTACTGTTTGAAACACAAATGGTCCCTAGAATATATGGATTAGAGGATGACGCATTGGCCTTTGGCGGCCACGATTCGTGCTCGAGCAGCATCATCAATGTGTGCCGCCTCGAACTTAAGACCAGAACGCTTTAAGCGCTTGCCACCTGTAATCCAAAGACCAGCAGATGAGACTTCTCCAACCAGACCCTTTGCAACAACAGATTCTGCATTCACTACAGAGCCATCTGCTGCACCATCAAAGCCTGTATTGATGTCACGAATACGAAGAACGGTGTAATCAGAAATGGTTAGGTTCAAGCCTGAAGCTTCGGAAAGGTTCACTTCTCCACCAGCAGAGGCAATGGCCTTCAGTGCAGTTGAAGAGACTTTTGCCACATTAACTGTCAGTTTCTTTGACAGTGTACCGCCACCGATGACCCAAACCCCATGATAAGGAACATGTGAAATAAGGTTCTTGGCAACCAGAGCAGCAGCATCAACGGTGTCTCCATCACTAAATCGAGCATTGATTCGTCCAATCTTTACAACGGCATACCGCTTTTCAAGGTAATCTTTGTCGATGGTTGCTTTACCACCAGCAGCTTTGATAGCGGCAATTGCGCTGACGGAGAAGCTCGAAGCGACAATATCAAAAGATTTACTCAAGTCAGTACCTTCTGAAGACCCACCAATAATCTTGATGCCTCCTTCTGGTACCCTCGAGATTAACCCTGCTTCTTTT
>JAYYJC010000321.1:0-18526 GCA_036146655.1 Myxococcota bacterium
ACCGACTGCGCATTTACAGCTGTGCCAGCTTCGAAGACAGCATTGATTTGTGCCAATGAGATTGCAGCAACTTCACGGCCATGGATATTGTTAAATCCACGTTTTGGAAGACGACGGTGAAGGGGCATTTGACCACCCTCAAACCATGGGGCTACAGTATTTCGAGCGTGTTGACCTTTCATACCACGGCCAGCGGTTTTTCCTTTACCTGAGCCTTCACCACGGCCAAGGCGAGTACGCTTCTTGGTGGACCCTTTTGGTGGGCTCAAATGTGATAATTCATTTGCCATGACTAAATCCTTTTATGCTTAATCAATTTCTTCTACATCAATCCAATGAAGAACCTGCTTCACCATGCCTCTAATTGAAGGGGTATTTTGCAGTTCACGGGAGTGATTAATTTTACGAAGCCCAAGTCCGCGGATGGTGGCAACTTGTTTTTTATTTGCACCAATGGTTGAGCGTTTTAAAGTCACTTTAAGTTTTGTCATGACTACCCCTCATTTCCAGTTTGGTTTGAACCCCAAACATGGGACCCAACAGTATAATTTTCCATGATACTATCAACATCTTTGCCAACGCGAACAGCATACTGCTGTGGTGACTCCAAAAGTGATAGTGCATTCAATGTGGCCTTGACGACATTGTGTGGATTATTAGACCCAATAACTTTGGTCAGAACATTTTGGTACCCAGCCGCATCAAGGATAGAACGAACTGTAGATGAAGCGATAACACCTGTACCTGGAGAGGCGGGACGCAACATGACACGGGTCGCAGAGTAACGGCCTTGAACAATGTGAGGAACGGTCCCTTCAATAATGGGATAAGTATTCAGTGAAGCACGGGCACGGTCAGTGGCCTTACGCATTGCCTCAGGAACCTGACTTGCTTTACCAAAGCCAATACCAACCTTACCTTCTCCATCACCTGCAACAACCATTGCTGAGAAGTTGAACCGACGACCACCTTTCACAACTTTGGCAACGCGGTTGATGTAAATGGTCTTTTCATTTGGAAGATTGTTCTCTTCGCGTTTATTTTTTCTTTGCTTAGACACTTTAATACTCCAAATCAGAATTGCAGACCGGCTTCTCGAGCGGCATCGGCTAATGCTTTCACTCGACCGTGATAGAGGTAACCATTTCGATCGAAAACAACGCTTTTTACGCCTGCTTCCAATGCTTTCTTGGCGATTTCAGTACCAACAAGACTGGCACCATCTTTGTTTCCACCTTGTTGCTTCAGGCTCAACGAACTTACAGTTACCAAAGTTTTAGAACTGCGAAATCGGTTTGTTGTGTCAACCATGAACGAGTCATCAATTAACTGAGCATAAATATGCTTGGCCGAACGAAACACGGTCAATCGGGGACGATCGGAAGAGCCAACAACACGTTTTCTAATGTTTTTCTTGCGGCGTTGACGGGCAAGATGACGAATATTTGTTTTACTCATTGCTAGCTCCTATTTCTTACCAGCTTTCAAGCGGACAACTTCATTGCGGTAACGCACACCTTTGCCTTTGTAGGAGTCAGGTGGACGATAACTGCGAATCTCAGAAGCAATCTGCCCTACAGTTTCTTTGTTGTTACCGGTAATCGAAACAACAACGCCAGCCTTTTCAACTTTAGATGTCATTTTAATTCCGTCCGGTATTGGATACTCAATGCTGTGTGAAAATCCGAGGTTCAGAACAAGCTTTTTTCCAACGACATCGGCTTTGTAACCAGTACCAATGATCAATAGTTCTTTGGTAAAGCCAGTGCTGACACCAATGATCATGTTGTTCACTAGCGCACGCATCAAACCATGGTTGGCAAGCCCTTGCTTGTAAGGACGGCCTTTGGTTGCATTTTCTAATGAAACCACTTCAACGGTTGAACCTTCAACCTTAACATCTGTTTTGGTCACCAAAGCGTTCGTCATTTCGCCTCTTGGCCCCTTTACAGTTACAACCCCGTTGGATGAGGAAACGGTAACCTTAGCGGGAAGTGAAATTGGCCTTTTACCAATTCGCGACTGCTTTGTGTTTTTTACTTCTTCAGTCATTACAAAACTCCTTGATTACCACACATAGCAAAGGACTTCGCCACCGACGCCCTCTGTTCGTGCTTTTTTATCAGTCATGACCCCCTTAGAGGTGGTCAAAATTGCAATTCCAAGACCGTTGCGTACTCGTGGGATGTTGTCACTACCTACATACTGACGACGAGACGGCTTGCTCACACGCTGCAAACCACGAACAACGGGATTACTGCTTTGATCATACCGAAGGTTGAGTTGCAAGTATTGGAAGCTTTTGCTTTTGTTTCGCTGCTGAGGAACGCCAACAATTGAATATTCATTTATGAAACCTTCTTCTTTCAGGATTTCAGCGATTTTGACCTTAATCTTTGATGCCGGCAACTGAAGCACTTCATGCTCTGCACTGAGGGCATTTCGGATACGGGTCAACATATCTGCGATGGGATCTGTCATTCTAATATCTCCTTAAATTACTGTGCTACCAGGAGCTCTTTGTCACGCCAGGGATTTGGCCCTTGAGTGCGTGAGTTCGAAAACAAATACGACACATTTGAAAATCACGCAGATAACCTCTGGATCGTCCACAGATTTTACAACGATTTTTTTGGCGCACACTGTACTTCGGGGGCTTCAATGATGCAGCTTTCTTTGATTCTTTTGCCATCTTAATTCTCCAATAAGTCTATTTTGCTGACCGAAAAGGCATTCCCAAGAACTTGAGCATGGAACGCGCTTCGTCATCATTAGATGCAGTTGTTACAAATGTAATGTTCATACCTGATACCTTCATGACTTCGTCGTATCTGATTTCAGGGAAAATAATCTGCTCAGTAACACCGAGCGTGTAGTTGCCTCGGCCATCAAATCCACTGGGGTTGATGCCTTGAAAGTCACGAATACGAGGTATTGCAACTGAAACAAGCCTGTCGAAGAATTCCCACATGTGAGCACGTCTCAATGTCACTTTTGCACCAAGCTCATTTCCTTCACGAAGTTTAAAGTTCGCAATAGAACGGCGAGCCTTTGTTTTGATGGCCTTTTGACCAGTAATCAACTCAAGTTCAACGACAGCTCGTTCAATCAGCTTACTGTTGGAAATCCCTTCCTTTAAGCTGGTATTGATAACGATCTTGCTTAACTTGGGTAGCAACATAACATTGCTGTATTCTTGGTCTCCAAAAACAAGCGCTTTGTCATTGCCTTTAAGTGCACTTTGGTATCGGGCAACTTCTTCTTTGTATTTAACTTCAATACGGGGTCTCATAATCTTCACCTACTAATCAATGATGTTGCCAGATTTGCGGTCAAAACGAACCTTTTCGCCTTCTTCGTTTTGCTTCCACCCAACGCGCATGGCTCGTTGATTTTCTTTGTCCCAAAGCGCAACATTTGAAATGTGAATGGGGGTGTTCTTTTTGACGATGCCGCCCATTCGATTGCCGGTTGACTTGACATGGCGCTTAACGACAACGCCCTCGACATGAACTGAGTCACGCTCACGGAGAACAGCTGTGACACGGCCAACGGTTTTTTTGTGCTTGCCAGCGGTAACCACAACGGTATCGCCTTTACGGATTTTGAATTTTTTCATCGGTATCTCTCCTAGAGTACTTCTGGGGCCAAAGATACAATCTTCATGAAGTTCTTTGAACGCAATTCTCTTGCGACTGGTCCAAAGATACGAGTACCGATTGGCTCCTTGTCTTTGCTGACAAGTACTGCTGAATTTGTGTCAAAGCGAATGTAGCTGCCGTCACGGCGGCGAAGTTCTTTAGAAGTTCGAACAACGACGGCTCGAGCCACTTGTCCTTTCCGCATCTTTCCATTGGGTGCAGCTTCTTTCACAGCAACGACTATGACATCACCTACGGAAGCATAACGGCGATGTGAACCACCTAATACTTTAATGCATTGAACTTTCTTTGCGCCTGAGTTGTCGGCCACATCCAATGTGCTTTCTGTTTGAATCATAATTTACCTCTCTTCAGTGTGGTTCTGGCTGAACTAGCTCAGAACAACCCAACGCTTCAGCTTTGAAATGGGCCGTGATTCTTGAATCGACACTACCTGGTTAAGCTTGCAGGTGTTGTTTTCGTCATGTGCGTGATACTTGTTTCGACTACGAACAAATTTGCCGTATTTCGGATGCATTACGCGACGTTCAACTTCAACCACAGCGGTCTTGTCCATCTTGATTGATACAACTTTACCAACAAGAACTCGACGGTTTGAACGCGATTCTGTATTTTGAGTTTCCATAAGTCCCTTCTTTTTGAGTGAAGACACGACAATTACCCTTCGTTAGGGGGTAGATTGCGATCGCAAGGTAACAATTGTCCCAGAGGTCTCCGCAATAGCGGACCCAAAGGGGAACCCCGGAGCCAGATAAACTGAAAACGGGAGCATCTGCTATAGCAAATGCCCCCGCTAATTATCTTGACTGGTGGGATTTGTCAACCAAATCCAATCAAATAACAGATACAAGATCCTTCTTTATTCAATGATGTCCAAAATCGAGCCTTCTGACTCTTCTTGCTGAACGCCTTCGAATACAAATGTCTTTCGATGTTGACTTCGAAGTGAATTCTTGGGCAAGGCTGGATTGCGACGGTTTCCATCTTCATCAAAGAGTTCACGGTGACGCTGCTCCGTTCTCACCCGAGCAATGTTTCGCTTGAGTGTGGCGATGCTGTGGCTGTTCTCATTGGCCTCAAGTTGGCTCTGAAAACGAATATGAATAATGTGCCGTTCAAGTTCAAATTCTTTGTGAACAAGTGCTTCATCACTCATTTCTGAACGGCTAAGTTCACTGGCTTTTATTGGATGAATTGCCATTATAACACCTCACGACGCTTGAGAAATTTTGTCTTGAATGGAAGTTTGTGTCCCGCAAGACGGAATGCCTCTCGAGCCATTTCTTCAGAAACGCCTTCCATTTCATACAATACTCGACCTGGCTTGATAATGGCAACCCAATGATCGGGTCCGGGTTTACCTTTACCCATACGGGTTTCAGCAGGCTTCTTTGAAATCGGCTTGTCCGGAAAGACACGAATCCATACTTGTCCTTGGCGCTTGATGTGTCGAGTCAAAGCAATACGAGCAGCTTCAATCTGTCGAGCGGTCATACGACCACGGCCGATTGACTGAAGACCAAAATCGCCAAAGCTGACTTCGTTTCCACGGTGAGCTAGGCCTTTATTACGACCTTTTTGGACTTTACGATGTTTAACACGCTTAGGTAATAACATGATAGCGCTCCTTAATTATCGGTTCTGTGAAAGAGGGTTGTCGCTCATATCAACTTCCCCTTTGTAGATCCAAACCTTGACACCGATCACACCATAGGTTGTGTGTGAAAGAGCAAAGCCGTAATCAATGTTTGCACGAAGGGTGTGAAGTGGCACTTGGCCTTCATGGAACCATTCCTTTCGTGACATGTCCGCACCACCAAGACGACCAGAACACATGATTTTAATGCCTTGTGCTCCGTTTCGCATGGCCTGTTGAATGGCCTTTTTCATTGCTCTCCGGTAGCTGATACGCTTCTCAAGTTGCTGGGCTATATTTTCAGCCACAAGCTGAGAATCGATGTCTGCTTTGCGAACTTCGAGAATGTATGGTTGTACCTTGGAGGTCGTTAGCTTTTCAAGTTCTGCAGTCAGTTGGCTGATGCCTTTGTACTGTTCCTTGTTGCTACGACGGCCATAGACAAGACCTGGTTTGTTGCTGTGAATAATGACTTTGACATTGTTACTGCTTTCACGTTCGATGACGACACTGCTAATGCCTGCATCTTTGTACCGTTGCTTTACAAAGTCACGAATTTTAAGATCTTCATGCAAACGGGTTGTGTAGGTCTTGCGATCTGCACTGAACCACTGTGACTCCCAAGGACGGGAAATCCCAACACGAAAACCAATTGGATGTACTTTTTGACCCATGATTAATCTCTCTTTTTATTTGGCTTCTAAGACAACCGTGATGTGGCTTGTCTTTTTGTGAATACGGTAAGCCATTCCTCGAGCACGAGGTCGGAAACGGCGAAGTGTTGGTCCTTCATCAACAAAGATGGTCTGAACAACAAGATTTTCAATTTCTAAGTCGTAATCGTTGCGTTCAGCTTTGATTTCTGCATTGGAATATGCAGAGTCAATAAGCTTTTTGATGATTTTTGCAGCCTTCAAGTTTGAAAAGCGAAGTTTCTCTTCTGCAGTAATGTAGTCGTCACCACGAACCATATCAGCGACCAAACGGGCCTTACGGGGAGAGAGACGGACTCTGCGGAGAACTGCTTTTGCTTGAAATGTATTATCTTCCATTGTCGACTCCTACTTGCGCTTTGACTTTTTGTCTGCTGCGTGACCATAATAGGTTCGCGTGGGTGAGAATTCGCCGAGCTTGTGACCAATCATGTCTTCAGTGATGTATACAGGAATAAACTTCTTGCCATTGTGGACATTGAAGGTCAGACCAATCATGTCAGGAGTGATGGTTGAGCGACGGCTCCATGTTTTGATGATTTTGCTTCCATTGCCACTTAATGCAGCTTCGACTTTCTTGAAAAGATGATCGTCGACAAAGAAACCTTTTTTGATTGAACGAGGCATATCGAACGCTCCTTACTTTCGTCGTTTGAGAATGAACTTGTTTGATGGCTTGCGCGGATTACGAGTTTTGTAACCCTTGGTTGGCTTGCCCCATGGTGTAACTGGATGACGACCTTTGGAACGCCCTTCACCACCACCGTGTGGATGGTCAATCGGGTTCATCGCTGTACCACGTACTGTTGGACGGCGACCGAGCCAGCGAGAACGACCAGCCTTACCAATGGTACTGTTCGAGTGTTGGTTGTTACCAACCTCACCAATGGTCGCGCGGCAGTTCATGTGAACTTGGCGAAGCTCAGAACTCGGAAGACGCAAAAGCACATAATCCCCGTCTTGAGCCATCACTTGAGCACTTGTACCTGCGGAACGGCAAAGCTGTCCACCTGCACCAATGCGAAGTTCAATGTTGTGAACCAAAGTACCCAATGGGATGTCTTTTAAATAAAGACAATTTCCAGGTGTAATGGGACAATCGGCAGCAGTAATCACAGTGTGACCCACTTCCAAGCCGATTGGAGCCAAAATGTATCGTTTCTCACCATCAGCGAAATTTATCAGTGCGATATGTGCTGTACGGTTTGGATCGTATTGAATTGAAGCGACTTTACCTGGTACATTGACCTTGTCACGCTTAAAATCAATAACGCGGTAACGACGCTTGTGACCACCACCACGATGACGTACAGTGATGCGACCACGGTTATTACGGCCACCATTTGAGCTGCGCTTCTTAAGGAGCGACTTTTCTGGTTTAGAGTCGGTAATTTCATTGAAGTCTGTTGAACTCATGAAACGCCGAGACGGTGTATAAGGCTTAAATTTTCGAGTACCCATGATTATTCTTCTCCTCCGAAATTAAGCGTGTGATTTTCAGCAAGCTTGACATAAGCTTTCTTCCAATTTTTACGCTTCCCAGAAGCACGGCCAAAGCGAGATAAAAACTTACCTCTTACAACCGCTGTGCGAACTGTATCCACTTTCACACCGAATACGGTTTCAACGGCATGTTGGATTTGAACTTTGTTTGATTGAATTCCGACTTCAAAGACATAGGTATTGTTGGTGAGCTGTTGCTCTGACTTTTCGGTTAGAATCCGACGAATTAGTATATGACGAAGTTCAGTCATTCTGACCTCCCAAACGCTGGTGAATTTTTTCGACCGCAGCAGTTGTGATTGCAAGATTGCGATGCTTTAAAATGTCATACACATTTAATCCCGCTACAGGAAGAACAGTAACCTTTGGAAGGTTTCGTGCAGAACGCAATGTTGACTCTTCTTTGTCTGCAGTAATGAGAAGCAAATCCTCTTTCTCGAAGTCAAATGCTTTGATGAAATTACGGAAGAGCTTGGTCTTAATTTCAGGGAAGGCAGCATTGTCAAGGACAGTTAAGCGACCTTCATCACATCGGCGAGAAAGAGCAGCACACAATGCAGCTTTTCTTGCTTTCTTGTTCATTTGGTGCGCATGTGAACGGTAATGAGGACCGTGCACAATTCCACCACCACGGTTTTGTGGAGCGCGGCTGGTACCTGAACGGGCGCGACCGGTTCCCTTTTGCTTGAATGGTTTTTTACCACCACCAGAAACTTGAGAACGCCCTTTGGTTGAGTGCGTGCCAGCACGACGCTTGGCAAGTTGATAACGAACAGCGGCATAAAAGAGTGATTCACGAACTTCTACGGCAAAGATACCATCTTCTAGCTCGATGTTTGAAACTTCCTCTTTAGCTGTGTTGTAAACGGTTAAACTGGGCATGATAACTCCTACTTACGAACCTGTTTTTCAGACAGGGCCACATCAACACCCGCTGGCAAATGAATCTTGCTCAAGCTTTCGTTCAGTTCAGCTTGGTTTTCAGGTAGAACATAAATGTCAATTAGGCGAGAGTGGGTACGGCGCTCGAACTGCTCACGGGATTTTTTATCCACATGAGGACCACGAAGGACAGTCCAACGGTTGATGCGTGTCGGTAAGGGAAAAGGACCTTTAACGATCGCACTGGCTTTTAATGCCGCACCAGAAATGTCACGGGCTGCTTTGTCAAGCAGACGGTGATCAAACGCTTTGAGGCGAAGCCGAATATACTTATTATTGTCAGTCATTTGGGACTCCAATTGGTTTAACAAAGGGGGTTTGGGCTCAATGAGACCCACTTCACTCAAAACGAAGCAAAAGCCAATTTAGCAGTCTATAACTGTATTGTATTTTTAAGGTGCTTCGTTTTGACTTCGTGGGGCCTCACCACACGCCAAGACGATTATGGCCTTTAAGGCCAAAGAGGCAGAAAGCTGATTAAGTTAGACTTACCAGCGATAGTGGGCAAAAGCCTTGTTGGCTTCGGCCATTTTGTGAACATCTTCACGCTTTTTAACAGCAGCGCCACTTTTGTGTGCTGCTTCAATTAGCTCATTGGCGAGCTTGTCACGCATGGTTTTACCAGGACGCTTACGAGCATATCCAACCAACCAACGCATGGAGAGAGCAATCCGACGCTCTTCACGAACTTCAACGGGAACCTGATAGGTTGCTCCACCGACACGCCTTGACTTTACCTCTAAGCGAGGCTTTACATTCTCAAGTGCTTTCATGAAAATTTCTTCGGGATTTTGCTTGGTTTTCTTTTGAATTTCTTCAAAAGCACCATAAACAATCTTCTCAGCGGTTGACTTCTTGCCATTAAGCATAATGACGTTCATAAACCGTGTGATCAGTTTGTTGTTGTACTTTGGATCAGGGAGCCACTTACGAGCTTTAAAATTTCTATTACGAGGCATAGGTCGTTCCTAGAATAATTAACTTTTGGGTCGGACAGTACCGTACTTTGAACGGCCTTGTTTACGGCCTTCAACACCACGGGTGTCCAGTTTGTTACGGATGATGTGATAGCGCACACCAGGAAGATCTTTGACACGGCCACCACGGATGAGCACAGAGGAGTGTTCCTGCAGGTTGTGCTTTTCACCAGGGATATAAGCGGTCACTTCAAAGCCGTTGGTCAGGCGAACACGAGCTACTTTACGCATCGCAGAGTTTGGCTTCTTGGGTGTCTTGGTCCAAACACGGGTACAAACTCCCCGCTTCTGTGGATTGGACTGAAGCGCCAAAGAAGCTGTCTTTTGCTTCTGCGTTTTGCGTCCTTTACGGACGAGCTGATTAATGGTTGGCATGTAAAACCTCAGATAGGTGTACTTGATAAAACAGTCACACCCATTTAGTCGAAATCATTATCTTTGTCAAGTTGATTGCGTTGCTTTCTAAGTAGGTGTCACAAAAGCCTTCTCGTGCGATCGCACGAGAAGGCCTTTAATAACGGGGGGTTTATGGAAGATCCGGATCAAAGTTCATGGCATAGTTCATGAAGTCTGTGTTGTCGGAAGCCTTCATACGAAGTCTCTGATAGGCTTCGAAACCAGTTCCAGCTGGAATAAGGCGACCCATCAAGATATTTTCTTTAAGTCCCCGAAGGTGATCTTCACGGCCTCTTACTGCAGCTTCTGTCAATACCTTAGTGGTCTCTTGGAAAGATGCCGCAGAAAGGAAGCTTTCTGAAGACAAACTGGCTTTCGAAATACCAAGAAGCAATGGTTCAGACTGTGCAACAGGAGGAACAAAGACAATTGACTGACCTTCAAAATCACTGCCTTCTAGAATCAGGGACAACTGAGTATTCACAATGTTGACCAACGCCTGATCAGCAAGCTGACCACTTTGTATGTGAACTTCAAGATTGTCTTTAAACTGGTTGGCTACACTCTTTTCATCTTTATCAGCTTCAAGAAGTTCTTGAAGCGCTCTAATGAATGGAAACTCTTCAGCAGCAGGTACTTCTAGAACAGCAAGCATAAGGTTAAGCATTTGCTCGTCATCTAGGCGGGTCAATACACTAGAGTCATGAACCCTAACTCGACTGTATTCACCAGATTCTGCAAGACGATTGTTTTCAGCATCGAAATCATTACGATCCACAACACCTTCAGCAAGCAGATTGGTATCGCCTGGGTCCGTGACACGGACACGGCGAAGCATCTGACGGATGATGACCTCAACGTGCTTGTCGTTAATTTTCACACCCTGAAGACGATAGACCTTCTGAATCTCATTCAGTAGGTATTTGGCCAAAGCAATCTCACCTTGAATCTTCAAGATGTCATGCGGATTCACATCACCACTGATAATCGCAGTTCCGGGCATCACAAGTTCTCCCTCTGAGACCAAGAGGTCTTTTGAAAGATGTACTTGGAACTTTTGAAGAACATGCTTGGTTTCATAGCGGTCAACAGCGGTATCTTGTATCGGATTGTACGCATCTTCATGAATAATCTGAACTTCGAGTTTGCCTCTTCGCTCTCGGCCAAGACTTACAATTCCACGGTGTTCAGCAATCAATGCTGCTGACTTTGGTCGACGAGCTTCGAAGAGCTCCCCTACCCGAGGTAGACCACCAGTGATGTCTTTGGTCGACTTTTGAATAATACGAGGCAAACGCGCAATGATATCACCTCGTTTAACTAGAACGGGCTTACTCTCTTGCTCTTCAACACTCATACTGAGATATGCGAGATTGATTCCCAACCGACTGTTCGGATCAATGGTCGTTTCTGAAGGCAAATTAACCGGCTGAATGCGGCGACCTTCGGAATCTCGGATCTCCAACGACGGACGAGTGGACTTATCTTTGATGTTGACACGAAGTTGCATTTGACCGCTGATGTTGTTTTCTTTTTCTTCAGCTGCATCTTTTATACCAGTGAACACAACAGAACCATCACGGTCTGCAATTACAGGCCGTGTATAGGGATCCCATTCAACAATGGTCTTTTTGATGGACACCTTCTCACCATCTCCAACCATGACGACCGCACCAGCAGGAACAGTAAAACGCTCACGCTCTTGCTCATTGTCATCAAACAAAATGATCTGACCATTCTGGGAAATGGAGATTTGATTGCCTTCGTTGTCTTCAACAAGTCCTTGCTTCAATTGTTCATTGAAACGCACAATGCCTTTTTGAGACACTTCATATGAGTTCTGCTGCTTATCACCCTGAGCAGTACCACCAATGTGGAAGGTACGCATGGTCAACTGTGTACCAGGCTCACCGATGGACTGGGCAGCAATGACCCCAATCGCTTCACCGACATTAACCAATCGCCCACGAGCCAAGTCACGGCCGTAGCACTTAGAACACACACCACGGCGCATTTCACAGCGTAGAACGGAACGAATACGAACAGTGTGAACATCCGCTTGCTGGATTTTCTTGGTAGCGTCTTCATCAATTTCTTGATTGCGCTTGACAAGTGTTTCACCGCTGAATGGATCTTCGATGTCTTCAGCAGCCACACGGCCGAGTACACGCTCAGCCACATGTTCAATGACCTTACCACCCTCAATCAAGGACTCAACGGAGATTCCTTCCTCAGTACCACAATCACGGACAGTTACAATGAAGTCTTGAACCACATCCACCATTTTACGGGTAAGATAACCGGAAGAAGCAGTCTTCAACGCCGTATCAGCGAGACCTTTACGGGCACCGTGAGTCGAAGTGAAGTACTCAAGTACGGTCAAACCTTCACGGAAGTTGGTGGTAATAGGCGTTTCGATAATTGAACCATCTGGTTTTGTCATCAAACCACGCATACCAGCAAGCTGTCTTACCTGAGTGGGGGATCCACGAGCGCCAGAGTCAACCATCATCCAAATGGAGTTGAATGATGACTGTGATATTTCTTCACCCGTATCCAACTTCACTGTTTCTGTTGAGATCTGGTCTAACAACGCTTTTGTCACTTCATTGGTGGTGTTCAGCCACTTATCTACGACTTTATTGTACTTCTCGTTTTCAGACAGAAGACCTTCAGAGAACTGCCCCTCTAGAGAACTCACCTCAGAGTTTGTTTTCTCAATCAACTTGCGCTTCGCTTCTGGAATAACCATGTCATCAAGACAAATAGAGATACCAGATTCTGTTGATATCTTGAACCCAAGAGCAAGCAGACGATCTGCAAACAAAACAGTGGTCTTCTCACCACAGTCACGGTAGGAAGCGTCAATCAATGCACCAAGTTGTTTTTTACCAAGTGCTTTATTGATCATTTCTGGATGTAAGTATTCAGGAACGATGTCCAAGAACAACACTCGTCCTACTGTTGTGTCAACGGTATAGCTGTCTGGAATAGCTGGCAATTGTCCTTTGTATCCCAAGGTTCCAGCTGGTGCCACGATGAGTACGAGATTATCTCCGTAAATGGCACGAAGCTCTGCGGTGGCTTGTCGCAGAAGACGAAGTCTTCTGTCGTGAGAGTAGCGAGCATCAATCAAACCACTGGCTTCAATTTCGATGTCGAGACACGCCACAACTCTTTTCCGACCTTTGAGTGCAGGAAGCGTATATGTTTTTGCCATCCATCGCATACTGTTGGATGCTTGCTCACCACCGGCTTTCAGATGTGCGGTTGGACGAAGACGAAACACACCTTCGTGAACATCTAAGGGCTTCAGTTGATCAGACTTGGGACTGAAGGCTTCGCAGCCTTTAGGGTCGCCACTGAAGTGTGATGCACCAAAAATCCACTTGCCGTCCTTCCCTGTGAGATCAGTTTCGCTGTGGTGTAATCTAACCAAAACGCTCGCATCATCGAAGTCCTGATCGTTGTCAATGGTTACACCAACATAGCCATTAAGAGAAGGCATGTTGACCAATGCTGCATCAGTATCCATGGTGTTGGCAACTTGACGGTGAATGTGAATGGCGCTGGAGCGGTCTCTGCTCTTATCCAGACCAAATATAATGTGTGTGTCACCACAATCTGTAAAGAGGTACCCAAGGTGAAGCTCAAACTTCCAATCAAGAAGACGCTGTGCTAATTTTCGAATGTCATTCTGAACATTTTCAGTTAGCGAAGCGCTCATGGTGATGCTGGATAGACTCTCATTTATCGAGTTATAAACTTCGTCTTCAGTCATCTGAGACAATGGTCCATTGAGAAACTGACGAGTCAAATCGTTAATGACCCCTTCAAGTTCTCGTTCTTCTCTTGCACTTAAGGAAGTAGATTCGTCACCATAAAGTTCGTAAGACAACATCAAGCTAAGTCGGTCACCAAGGCGCTTGATGAGTCGCTTTGGAGGTACTTCAGGGATTTTCAAACGAGCATTGATTCCAGCTTGCATATCGAGTTCGCCAGAGTCATAAGCTGAAAGCACCTCGGTCGAAGATGCAAAGACTTTGTCCTCACCTTTGGTTCCATACCGACGGCGTGTCATGTAATAACAACCCAAGACAATGTCTTGTGACGGATTAATAATTGGTTGACCACTGGCTGGACTCAGAATGTTGTTGGTCGACATCATCAGAACACGAGCTTCGATTTGTGCCTCAATGGACAATGGTAGATGAACAGCCATCTGGTCACCATCAAAGTCAGCATTGAACGCCACACAGACCAATGGATGAAGACGAATGGCCTTACCCTCAGCAAGGACAGGTTCAAACGCTTGTATTCCAAGACGGTGAAGGGTTGGCGCACGGTTAAGAAGAATTGGATGTTCTTTAATGACCTCATCAAGAATATCCCATACTTCATCCGCTCGTTGATCTACCATCTTTTTGGCAGCCTTAATGGTTTGAGCAAAACCTCTCTTTTCAAGTTTGTTGAAAATGAAGGGCTTGAACAATTCAAGTGCCATTTTCTTTGGAAGACCACACTGGTGCAATCGCAACTCAGGACCAACAACAATGACTGAACGGCCAGAATAGTCAACTCGCTTACCGAGAAGATTTTGACGGAAACGACCATTTTTACCTTTCAACATATCAGATAATGAACGAAGGGCACGGCGGTTTGGACCTTGGAAGGTTTTTCCACGGCGGCCATTATCAAAGAGCGCATCCACAGATTCTTGAAGCATGCGAACTTCATTGTGAATGATGATTTCAGGTGCGTGGAGGTCTTGAAGTCGACGAAGTCGATTGTTTCGATTAATCACGCGGCGGTAGAGATCGTTCAAATCACTGGTGGCAAATCGGCCTCCATCCAATGGAACCAAAGGACGCAAATCTGGTGGAATAACAGGGATTGTTTCAAGCATCATCCACTCTGGACGGTTGTCCGATGAACGAAATGCTTCAATCACTTTCAGGCGTTTAACAATTTTTCTCTGCTTTGCCATAGAAGGGCGTTTGCCTTTGGCATCAGCTCTAAGATTACTTCGGAGATCATGTGCAATCTCTTCAAGATTTAAGCCAATGTCTTCCAACCGTTCACGGATGACCTTACCACCCTTGCCCACAACAAGTGGTTGTTGAGTAAGTGGAATACCAAGACTCATCGCAGTTCGAGCTGCACTCATGGCTTCACGGTAATCGGCTTCTTCCAGAACTTGTCCCGGCTCAATGTGAGGGAATATGTTCTGATCCACAGACTTTACCATATATGCTTCGCAATAAAGGACCTTCTCAAGGGACTTTAAAGAAATGTCCAGAAGATTTCCTATTCGGGATGGCAAACTCTTCAGAAACCAGATGTGTGCCACAGGTGTGGACAAATCAATATGCCCAAGACGCTCACGACGAACACGGCTGTGTGTCACTTCAACATTGCACTTTTCGCAGACATAATCTTTGTAGCGTTGTCGTTTGTAACGGCCGCATTGACATTCCCAGTCCTTTGTAGGACCGAAAATACGGGCACAGAATAAACCATCACGTTCCGGCTTGAAGGTACGATAGTTAATGGTCTCTGGTTTTTTGACTTCACCGTATGACCATGAACGGATCTTCTCAGGAGATGCCAAACCGATCTTAACTGAGACAATGTTAATCGGATTGATGGGTTGTTCATTCTTGCTTCGAGTATTTTGCTTCACACTAAGCTCCTATTGGCGCATTGAGTAATTTGAATGATTAATTCATAAAAGAGGGGTAAACGGTGTATTGGCTATTGGTTTGGAATGTCTTTGTTTTTGGTGAATTCCACATCGATGGCCAAGGACTTCAGTTCTCTTACAAGAACATTGAAACTCTCAGGCAAACCTGCATCCAATGAGTTGTCGCCCTTTACGATAGACTGATACATGCGTGTTCTACCAAGGACATCATCAGACTTTACTGTGAGAAACTCTTGAAGCGAATAGGCCGCACCGTAAGCTTCAAGGGCCCAAACTTCCATCTCACCAAGACGCTGTCCACCATTTTGGGCTTTTCCACCGAGCGGCTGCTGAGTAACAAGACTGTAGGGTCCAGTGCTTCTCGCATGAATCTTTTCGTCTACGAGATGATGTAGCTTGAGAACATACATGACCCCAACCGTAACGCGATTCTTAAACGGCTCTCCAGTTCGTCCATCGTAGAGCGTTGTTTGTCCATCTCGCTCGTATCCAGCAAGTTCAAGATAATCTTTTATCTTTTGTTCAGCTGCACCAGCAAATACGGGCGTTGCAACATTAATACCGTGAGAATACTTATGGGCAAATGCCTTGATGGCTTCGTCTCCAGCATTGCTAAGGAACTCAACCACATCAGCATCTCTGCTCGCATCAAATGAACCAATCAGCAACTGACGCATCTTTTCAACTTCTCGGCGTTCCTCAAGCATTTCCTGCAGTCGGAAACCAATACCACGAGCAGCCCAACCCAGATGGGTTTCCAGAATCTGGCCGACATTCATCCGTGAAGGTACACCAAGTGGATTGAGTACAACATCAACAGGTGTTCCATCTTCGAGATACGGCATGTTCTCAACCGGCATAATGCGAGACACAACCCCTTTGTTACCGTGTCGACCAGCCATCTTGTCGCCAACTTGAAGCTTGCGCTTAATGGCAACATAGACATTGACTTTCTTGATGACACCCGGAGGCAGATCATCGCCTTTGCCAAGCCGCTCGATTTTTTCATCGTAACGGGAGTTGGCTTCTTGAATGCGTTGATTTACACTGTCGATGGTTTCGTAGCAACGATCTTCAAGATCAGGGTTGTCAGCCACAGTTAAGTTTTCAAGCATCGAGAACGGTATGCCTTCAAGCACTTTTTGATTGTAGACTTCGCCCTTATCTATGTGTGTTTCACCATAATCAAAAGCTTGGTCCGCAACATTGCCTTCAAGTAACTGAATCAACCGACGGCGACCGGATTCTTTCAGAACCTTCTCATTTTGCTTACGATCTCGTTCGATGCGGGTTTGAACAGCCTTGTTAATTTCAACAGACCGTGTGTCAAGCTCAGCACCCTGACGAGCGAAGACTTGAGCGTTAATAACAACACCTTCTGCACCTGTTTTGGCTCTCAATGACGAGTCTTTCACATCTTCAGCGCGTTCACCGAAAATGGCTCTCAGAAGTTTTTCTTCCGGTGTGGGTTGCGATTCACCTTTCGGAGTAACCTTACCCACGAGGATATCACCACTTTTCACATAAGCACCTATTCGGATAATGCCTGCTTCGTCGAGATTACGCAAGTTCTCGTTTCCAGCATTTGGAATATCACATGTGATCTCTTCTTTACCCAGCTTTGTATCGCGGGCTGTGGTTTCAAATTCCTCTATGTGAATAGAGGTAAAGATGTCATTTTGAACCAAACGCTCAGAAATCAGAATAGAATCTTCAAAGTTGTAGCCCTGCCATGGCATAAAGGCCACAACAACATTCTGACCAAGTGCGAGTTCGCCATGATCCGTTGCAGGACCATCTGCAATGACATCGCCAACTTCTACACGGTCACCAACTTTTACCAACGGACGCTGATTAATACAGGTGTTTTGGTTAGATCGTGTGAACTTGGTCAATGAATAAATGTCAACATCACCACCAATACCCAACTCATCGTCGGTATTTTCGGCATCTGCGTGAACGACAATGCGTGTGGCATCAACACTGGTAATGGTACCAGACCGCAACGCTGTTTTGGTCACACCAGCGTCTCGAGCTACAATGCGTTCGACACCAGTACCCACAAGCGGCGCTTGTGTCTTAATCAATGGCACTGCTTGACGCTGCATGTTTGCACCCATGAGTGCGCGGTTGGCGTCATCGTTTTCAAGGAACGGAACCAAAGAAGCCGCAATCGAAACCAACTGGTTGGGCGCAACATCCATTAATAGGTTGTCAACATTGGCCGGGGTAAGGATAACATCGCCTTTTCGACGGGCAATGATCATTCCGTTTGAATCTGTTTCGATAAATCCATCGGGGTCAACAGGTGTCGACGCTTGAGCAATCAGATACTTCAATTGACCATCTTGGATTTGGGTTTCTTCAGCAGCTGAGAACCACTTAATGTCTTCAGTGACCCGAGCGCGGCGCTCTCCATCGTCTCCTTCAACCAACTCAACTTTGCGATAAGGTGTTTCAATGAAACCATACTTATTGACACGAGCATAGGACGAAAGAGATGCAATCAAACCAATGTTTGGACCTTCAGGAGTCTCAACCGGACAGATACGACCATAGTGCGTTGGGTGAACATCGCGAACTTCGAAACCTGCTCTTTCACGAGACAAACCACCTGGACCAAGCGCAGACAAACGGCGCTTGTGTGTAATCTCAGACAGTGGATTGGTTTGGTCCATGAACTGTGACAATGGACTTGCACCAAAGAATTCTTTGATGGCAGCAGTCACTGGCTTTTGATTAATGATCTCAGCCGCATCTTGCGTTTTCATCTCTGTAAGTGTCATCTTTTCGCGGGTGGCTTTCTGAACTCTGACAAGACCAATGCGATACACATTTTCCAGTAGCTCACCAACTGCACGGACGCGACGGTTACCAAGATGGTCAATATCATCGATAGAGACATTGGGATTGTTATTTTTCAAATCACACATGTACTTTACGACACGCATAATGTCTTCACGGGTGAGGATCTGGATGCTGCTGTCGAAGAA
>JAYYJC010000322.1:0-2268 GCA_036146655.1 Myxococcota bacterium
AGCAGGAAGAGTAGGGTCATGGGTTCAGACTAGCACATTTATTGCTGTCTAGACGGAATGGGTGAGGCTGTTGCACCCCATGGTGTGTGATTAAGTCGAACCGCTGGAGGCTTTGACTGAGCTTATTCTACCGCTTCAAAGTTGTTGTCACCACCATAAAGGGAAGCGGCGGATTCTGCATTAATGACAAGGGGCTGACCCAAATCGTGCAGTTGTCTGTCTGAATCCCATATGGTTTCGTTACTCAATTGGATTGAGTATCCAGATAATCCTTGAAGTGTTGGAGTGGGGTCTGGAAGGGTCAAGAGCCATCGGTATTCCCCCGAAGGGATGTCTAATGGAAGGCCAATAACCTGACGAATGTTCCAAGCCTCGTCTTGCGGCACCCAAAGACGCGGATCACTGTCTAGCAAAATGGCCCACCGCTGCTCAGTGGCCACAGACTCCAATTCCAACCTGATATCTCTGGGATTTATGGGTGCGGCAAATCCGATGTTTTGAACATTTAAATCCACCCCAATTGAACTTCCAGCAGAAGCTTCCTGTGGAAGAATGCTGTCCGTCAGGGCGAATCTGTAGCCAAGCCGACGTTGAACTTCAGACATACATCCGGTTGATTCATCAACACGGGTCAGGTGTACACTGGCATCAAAGGAGATATCACTGCTGCTCATAGAGATCTGGTGAACCTCAACCGCCAGCAGATTGCTACCCATCACAAGCAAGTTCGGGTCAACATCAAATGAAAAGAATGCAGATTCACTAACGGTATCGGTTCCGGCAGGTGTGTTGTACATCGCACCCTCCGGTAAGTTGCTTCGAACAATCTCAGTACCGTTTAAATAGACGGCCGCACCATCATCCATTTTGAGTTCAATACGCAACGAAGCATCGGAGGGTATGGAATCTACCTCGAAATGGTGGCGAAAGTAAGTTGTGATGTGCTTCTGGCTTGCATCATCCCCATATGACACCTCAGTATTTTCATCATTGTCTCCGTAGCCAAGTTCTGCTTGACCACTGTCCCATTATTGATCATTGAAGTCGACTTCTTTCCAGTTTGTTCCCAAATCATTACCGGAATCGTTGTATTTCCAAATGGCTTCTTTGGGAATGAGAATGTCTTCCACCACATCGCTCCAAGAATCCAGTACATCCGTATTGTATCCAGCATTCAAATAGGTCCAGTGCAGTGTCTCCATTTCAGAGAGCGCACTCTCGCATTGGCTACGAGGTTCAAAGACTCTGCAGGTTTCTCCACCAATTCCTGCACAGGTGGAATCGTCAATCAGCCATTCTTTATCTGCGTCATTGCGATATGTGCCAACATCATTGTCACTCGCCAAAAAACAATCATTAAAGTGCCCGATCCGTGATAAATCACTGTCATCATGACACGCATGCGCATCCCCAAACATAATTGTGCGGTAATAGGGGGTTCGGAGTTGTACGGTTCGATTGTGAGCAACGGCATCGAGCATCTTCTCGACCAAAGATCGTCGATTTTCTACGCCGTCGTCGTCTGTTGTCCATGCGTCCGTCGGGTGACCATCTGGTTGACCCCAGTGATCGCTGGCGTACCATTCGCCGTGTTTACCAATAAATCCGGCTTGAAAAACAAAAATGATGTCGCTTTGTGCATACAGTAGGGGGGTCAGTTGCTCAATATGTGCAATCGTCTGAGTGGGGGTGGCATCCAGTGGGCTGATGTCTTCATTGGTGTATCGAAATCGAACGATGGCCTTCAAGCCTGCGTCTCTGACCTGTTGAAAATAGGTCTCAATGTCAATTAGCGCTTCCGTAGATAAATCGGTTGATACAAATGCTCTCAAATCAAACATGAGTAGAACGAGAGAAATATTTTCATCCGCAAATTGAAGTAAATCTTGCGAGATGTCTTCGGGTTGTTCGTTTCCAACAACGAAGGACACCTGTCGATAAAAACCTCTTTCTGGATTTCTTAGAATTCGGTTGTGTTGGGTGTAGGTTGCAAGTTGATTTTTGACTGTGCAATCAAAAGCGCACGCATCGAAATTTTCATCGTTTCCATCATCACACCGTTCTCCTTCTTCGAGTATCCCATTGCCGCATTCTGTCTCATTTAGGTCAACGGTATCACTTGAGTCCACTGTGTCATTGGGTTCACCAATGTCAATCGCCGAATCTGTCTTAGAATCATTTGTTAAGCATGCCAGCAACAACACAGAAATCATACCCATCTCCCTATCCAATGATGATGAAAGTATACATTTAGTGTTCTTTCTCTAC
>JAYYJC010000323.1:0-6746 GCA_036146655.1 Myxococcota bacterium
TAAGCCAAAAACAACTTTTCGAGTTCTTTGAAATTGGATTTGACCATTTCACTTACAGCAAAAGGACTATTGTTGACCTCCCCAAACTGCCGGATGATTTCAAAAGAGTCTGCTGTCATTGTTCCGTCCGACCAAAGACAAGACGGCATGATCAAGCCGTGCTTGAGGTAGTACCGGAATGTGGGAAGACCACGCAGCTTAACGGTTGTGTTGTGTGCAGCCATTGCCAAAACAACGGCCTGCACCCATGGGGAATGAGATACGCCAAAAACAAAGATGGGGTGTATGGTATTTTGACTAGAAGGTTTCACAAGGTTTTGTAAGATGTGGAAAAAGATTAAATTCAGCCTTTCAAGGTCTCTATTGGGTAAGGAACCTAAAAAAAGCCTAATGTGTCGTTCATTTAATATGGCTGAACATGGACGACCCGTTCGGTTAAAATCTCATCGTGATTGGGTGACACCGTCAATCCAGGATTCAAATAGGCCCGAAAAATGAAAAATAGACTTTCGTCCAATGGGGCCCCCGGAAAGTCAGTGTGGAGTGTGAGGCAGTATGGCTTGTCAGTGCAGTCTCGACGCACCTCATAAACAAAATATTTGTCGGCATTGTTTGAGAGATAGCCACTTGCACTGCCAACCATGGCAGTGTTGTCTACTGCGACTACGCCTATTTTTTTGGTTTGTGTATACACACTAAAGTTTGAGTAGGTCGACTTGCCGGCAGCGGTGTGATTGACACCATAGACAACAAAATATTCATCCTCATCCAGCGTGTTTATCCCATCCGATTGAATGACAGAAAGAGGACCGGCAGCATAGGTTGTGTCTGAGTTGTCACCTTTGCATTCCGTGGTATTTGCTAAGCACAATTCTGGGTCAATGATTTGAGAAACAATTTGTGAACTCGCAATGGCAATGTCCGTTACCTCGCCAAATTGTTCAGCTTCAGCATAAATGGCGTCTTCAAGCTGATCAAGACCTGACTCCAAATGATCTTCATTTTGTCCGTCCCCACGGGGTGTTCTTTCATCCACTTCAAGGGCTGCGCCGGTTTGTTCGGTTGACAGCCGATAGACTTGGAGCGGAATATCTTGGAGATAGCGTTGACCTGCCGCCTCCTCTTCAACCAAAGCAAGCCGACCCATAATTAAGAAAGTATCTGATTTGTCAGGCACTGTGCCATATTCGACATCTGATCGAGGGAGAATCACTTCGTTAATATTTGAGTTGCTGTATCCCATGTTTTCCAACGCATTCCGGGCATTTGCCATCGAAGCCGAGTCAGAAGTGTAAATGACAGCCATTTTACTGTTGTAGGGGTTGCCATCTTCCGTTCGCACATTAACTTGGTTTATAGAGTCCGTCAGACTGGCAAATACCGGTATGCGTTCAGTACCATCGCCAATGCGAGAAAAGAGGTACGGGGTCAATCCGAAATATTTGGATTGGGGTGGTGAGGTTCCCACAATTACGACGGCTTCGTTGTCATTCAAGTAGTAATGTGGGCGGAGATTTTCGGGAACTTTTGGGATCTCTCCAACCAGTGTCTCAGGCAGGCGGTCAGGAGAGCTCGCCGGTCCGGGTAAATTAAACAGGATGTAGGGTGCGGATGCATTGTTTCCAAAGCAACTGTCTAAATGCGCACAGTCTTCGATCTGAAAGTCCGTTGCCGCACCCAACTGAACTTCAAAACCCTCTGCTTCAAAAGCGGAGATGAGGGAGTCACTCTTTGATTGACATGACATGATCTGCAAATACGGAATGACTGAAAAAAAATGCATGATGAATGTCCTCGCAGATGAATTATAGTTCGAAGCTTTCCAACACTTAAATATTTTGTTGAACTTCTGATATTTGAAGCCACAAAAACATTTGTGTATTTGAGGGTTGATGATGAGCGTTTTCTTCAAATGGAAATTTGAATTTCACCAGACGACGGACCAAGCGGCTGTTGGCGGGGACATCAAATTCCGAGCTGGCGCCCTATCATTTGACACAGCAGATAACGGACCATTGCGATTGAAACTTAAACAGATATGGAGGCGAACGCTTTCATCGCCAGATGAAACGGGTCAGCCAATGGAAACAAAAGGTCAATGCATCTAATCTGCCCACTGTATCTCTCAAAAGAGACCAAGATGGCCATTTTTCTCTAATCAATCGGTCGACTAAGAGCCTCTCAACAAAACATCACAGATAAACCGAATCTTTTTGACCCAACGGCCTAAGGGTTTGTTGTGAATGTCCTTGCGCAGTGCAACGAGCATTCGCCGTTGGGAACTGTATCGATCCCACTTCTTCTTCTTTGCTTTGTAGGCACCTTGTTCAACAGTGAGCATGGGTTCCCACAAATCTTCACGGGTGGTTCCCCACAGTTCAAGTTCCTCGTCTGATAAACCAGACAGCTGATTGGCAACCGTTTCAAATTTGAAGTCATCGCTTGCCAGTTCAGCTGCCCACTTGTGAATGGATGAAGTCACTGGACGGTCATGCTTTTGAACGCCAATGGGATCACCAAGACCGGCGGCCACATCGGCTTTTTTGTAGTTGATGGCATCTTCTTCGAACGGGATGTCTAAAAATTCTGAGATCCGTCGCAGTTCACCTTCTGGATTAGAAGCCACTCCCTCGTAGGTCACATGCACATAAGGTGCCGTTGGATTCTTCAAAAAGGCAGACACGACGGGAATGTAGCGTGAAAGTATCGGATTGAACTTCACTGCAGCATCATAATCACCATCAAAGAACGAGTTGGCATAGGACGCAAAGATCGCTGCAGGATGTCTTGTCAGGATAATGTACTTGGCATTTGGGTAGACCTTGGTCAAAAAGGGTAAAACCAATGCATTGGCCGGTGTCTTGTCTAGAAAGTATCGCTGACCTCCACCCATATGTGCATGCATTCGACCATACAAAGTGTCACAATAGGCTCGACAGGCATCGTAGTAATCGGATTCGTTTTTTGGTAAATCGGCCACAAACTCTCGCATCGCAATTTGCGCTTGCAATTGATCGTACGGCGCTGTATCCACCGTCTTCCAAAAACCCAAATGGGCGAGCGCTGGCATCATGTGCGGTTCAGGACGAGAATAAATGTGACTCGTCGCATTCAAAATGCGCATTAATAGTGTGGAGCCAGAGCGGGGTGTCGAAATTAAAAAAATTAGATTGTCTTGCATGGGCGACCTCCCGCCCCCATTAACACCATAAGGCTAAAAAATCGATTCACGACAATCGTCTTTACCGAGAAACCATCGCTTGGTCTGTACATTTTGACACAATTGACTGGTCGAAGAATCGTCGTCCACATTCAGTTCCACACAACAATATTGACTGTCACACGCAATCGAAAGGCATTCATCCCCAACGCACACAGAATCACCGGTGGCTTTCCGAGCAGCCAACGACCACTCTACAGTGCGCTCAACGCATTGCGAATCTGTGGCCTCAATCTGACAATACAACTTGTGATTGGTCCTTGAACGGCCCACTATTCGACAATCGAAACCCACGCCTTGTAAAGAGGCCACCACAGACAATGGTTCAGGCTCGATTGCATTGAGCACACTGAGGTTTGGGTTGCCGTAGGGTTTGTCGTCATAGGGTGTCAACCCCGTTGACCACAACCGTTCTGCGAGACCTTGCCAGTTCAAAAATCGATACCGCTCAGCGGTATGGTGCGCCAAAGAAGTGGTTGTCCGAAGCGATAAAATAACCGACACGCCAGTGGGAATCTTTTGGTCCAGCTGCGCCTGAGCCACATGTGAAAGCAGGGCTGCAATGGCCAGTTTTGCAATCTCATCAAGGCTGGCATCCGGCTCAATGTCCACTCGGGTTTGCGTAAACCACTCCTGATAGAGAAACTCGAGCGACAACAACAGTTGATTGGTGATTTTAGAATAATACAAATGTACTTGAACATCAGGAATTGAGAGAATGGATGACCCCTCGATGGGATGCCCTTGGTGTTCGATGGCGTACACATCGGTATAGGGATCAATGCTTAGAGCAACAGACTCCCAGCCTTGTTGAGCCAAACTTGATTGGATGCCTTGTTTAAAGGCCAACAAAAGCGCTGGGTCATAAGATTGTGCGTCATCAATGGAATAAGTCACCCCGTAGGCGATCGGAATGGGTTTGGGAGCAGGAGCAGTCGGAACTTGCTTTGGACCGCATGACAAGATTGACCACAACGCTAAAATGCCTAGAGTGGCCATAACCCCTCCGACCATTGCCCAATCGGCTTCACTTCGGGATGCAGTGTTACGCCTGTTTCGCGGTGAACAGTTGACTTTGCAAGCCGCATCAATTGATAGACATCCATGGCACTGGCTCCGCCGAGGTTTACAATAAAATTGGCGTGTTTGTCAGAAATTTGGGCCTGGCCAATTTGTCGGCCTTTAAGGCCAACCGACTCAATCAGTCGACCTGCATAGTCTCCCGCAGGATTGGTAAATACGGAACCACAAGATGGCAAATGGAGCGGCTGAGTTTCTTTGCGCCGCTGAAGATGATGCCGCACCTTGTTTTGCATTTCTTCGCTTCTTGGTGACACTGTGAAGTGGACCCGCGTCACAATTGCTGACCACGGAAGACCTGTGGCTTTTCGATACTGAAAACCGCAAGTGGCTTTGTCGTATTGATGCAATTGACCCGTCTCTCGATCAATCCACTCCACCGCCAAAACTGAGTCTCCAATTTCACCCAAAGCGGTGCCTGCATTCATGCGAATGGCACCCCCGATGGTCCCAGGCACACCAGCCAAAGCCGCCAAACCACCCAGGGTTGCTTTTTTCAATCCATTGAGCAATACAGTGTTGCGTAAGCCAGCACCCACCCAAATCGATTGAGAATCTTCCGAAAGACTCCACTCCAAAAAGGACCCTTTGAGTGAGACTGCAACACCGCGAACACCCAGATCAGACATCAGCATGTTAGATCCATTGCCCAAAATGTGCAGCGGTTCGCCAAGTTGTATTAGACTGCGCAACTGGTCGATGGTTTGAACTTCGGCATGATGTGAGATCAGTCCACCAACCCGCCAATAGCCTTTCGCACTATAGCGGATGTCTGCGGTGTATGACGCGCCCGTATTTTCAATGGCGGATGACAACGGCATTACTTGAGGAGTTTCCCAAGCAGTGCGGTGTCTCCTTGAATGCAGGTCCGATTCCAATAATGATGCAATCCCCGCATGCCACCAAGCTCTTCACCACCCCCAGCTCGACCTGGTCCACCATGCAACTGATTGGGTAGAACCATCCCTGGAGGCAACGCAGAGTCTGCGACCTTAGCCGACACAAGTTGCAAACGGCCTGTCCAAACCGCTGATTGAAGCAAGGCTTCAGAAATCCATTTTTTATGGTTGCTGTAGACTGAACTAACCAAACAGCCCTTCCCTTTGGCCATAAGCATGACGGCTTGCGCAGCAGAACCGTCGTAAGTCAAGATGGTGGCACATGGACCAAAGACCTCTTTGCTGTGGAATATATCATCGGCGCCGTCATTGGCACGCAACAATGTGGGTGCAACAAAATAGCCCTTCCCGTCAGGCACGCCTTCTGCAGCAATCGGCGCTGAACCGCCCGTCAATATTGATGAATGAGCTGCCAGTTCGTCTATTCCATCACGCACATCTCTCAATTGTGCAGCGGAAGCCAGCGGCCCCATTCGTATGCCATCGTGAGCAGGATTGCCCACCGTAATCCGTGAAAGTTCTTCGACAAGGGCTGCCTGAAGGTCATCTGCGATGGCTTCAGGAGCAATAATACGGCGAATCGCTGTACATTTTTGGCCCGCTTTTTGAGTCATGTCGGTCACGATATTTTTGATGTAGGTGTACCAAATATCGTCACCCACTTCGACATCGGGTCCCAAAATGGCTGCATTCAAAGAATCTGCTTCTGCATTGAACCGGGCGCTGTTTAGAGTCACGGAGGCGTTTTGGCGAAGGGTATGTGCAGTATCCGCCGAACCGGTAAAGGCAATGACATCTTGGCCATCGGCATAGTCGAGTAAGTCTCGTGCTGACCCCGCTATAAACTGAAGCACTCCTGCTGGCAGTATCTCTGCGTCAACAATTATTTTGATCATTTCATAGGTGAGCAAAGCAGTGGCTGTCGCAGGCTTTGTGACCACTGGCATCCCAGCCAAAAAGGCACACGCTATCTTTTCGAAAGTCCCCCAAGCGGGAAAATTGAAGGCATTGATGTGAATCGCCACGCCTGGACGAGGTAAAAATACATGCTGCCCCACAAATCGAGCATTGGCCGTCAACCGTTCAGATTCTCCGTCGGTTAAAATGGTACCATCTCCAAGTTCAGTGCCCAATTTAGCGTAATAACTCAGGGTTCCAGTGGCGCCATCGATGTCAAACTTAGAGTCTTTTCGGGTGGCACCGTTGCAGATACATGAGACATCAATGAGCCGTTCACGCTCTGCATACAAAGCACGAGACATGGCTTTCAAGAGCGCACCTCTTTCTGCAAAGCTCATCGACCGAAGTGTGGGACCACCGATGTTTCGTGCATGGTCAAGGACGGCTTTGGTGTCAATGCCACTGGTATCTGTCACCGCTATGACTGTTTCAGTTGCAGGATTGAACAGCTGAGTGGGTTTATCTTGACCAGAGTACCATTGATCAGTGATGAAAGACTTTAGACTAATCATCGCATTCTCCTTCGTTGTTCTCGCTCTATATCATGTCATTGCCAAGACTGGGACACCCACATTAAATAAGTCTAC
>JAYYJC010000324.1:0-6390 GCA_036146655.1 Myxococcota bacterium
CATAGATTCATTTTTTGGAGAATAGCTTATGTCATTGATTCGTCGTGCTTTTGTGGCTGGAGGTGGCTGCAGTTCTTTTATCGGTAAGTTTCATCCGGACTTTATTTGGAAAAAACACCCTGATTTTGGAACAAAAGAAAATCCGACCTATTCAGATTACATCAAAATGGTTGTGGATGATCTCATTAAGACTACCGGTGTTAATCCTGAGGATGTTGATCGGTTATATTTGGGGAACTTTGTGGGGGAACTCTTTGTCAATCAAGGGCACATGGGCGCAGCACTTGCAGGAGCGCATCCTGCTTTTGATGGCAAACCAGCAGCCCGGCTTGAAGCGGCGTGTGCGTCTGGTGGTCTCGCCATGCTTGCTGGTCTTGATGCAATTGCAGCAGGGGCTGATATCGTTCTGGTTGCAGGCGTAGAAATTCAAACCACAGCTTCCGCTCGTGCTGGTGGAGATTATTTGGCCCGTGCATCTGATTATGTGCGTCAACGAAGCATTGATGATTTTACTTTTCCTGCTCTCTTTGCGCGCCGTGTGAAAGCTTGCTACGAAGCCTATGGTTTAAGTGAAGAAGATCTGTCGCATACAGCAGTAAAGGCATATGCCAATGGGAATAAAAACCCACTCGCCCACATGAAAGCCGTCAAAATGGATTTTGAAGGTGCCATGACATCACCGAAGTTTTTGAGCAATGAAGACCTTCAGCCTTACATGAGAATGTCTGACTGTTCTCAAGTATCAGACGGCGCCACAGCCCTGTTGCTTGTTTCAGAAAAAGGTCTGGCCAAAATTGGGATGTCACAATCTGATGCTGTTGAGGTCGTGGGTAGAGGTCACGCTGTGGGCTCATTGTTCAAAGACTCCGACCCGACTGTTTTGACCAACTCTTCCAAAGCAGTTCAGCAGGCATATCACTCTGCAGGCGTTGGTGTTGAAGACATCAGTGTGGCTGAAGTACATGACTGTTTTACAGTAACAGAACTCTTGATGATGGAAGCCATGGGGTTGTGTAAAAAAGGTGAGGCTGGTGCTACTCTGCGTTCAGGTGCGACGGGTATTGATGGAACTTTGCCCATCAACACTGGTGGTGGACTTGTGGCATTTGGACATCCTGTTGGGGCCACTGGTGTCAAGCAAGCCCTAGAGATTTTCCGACAAATGAAAGGACAATGTGGAGAATACCAGATTCAAAACCAACCAAAATATGGATTGACAATCAACATGGGCGGTGATGATAGAACAGCCGTCTCATTGGTTCTCAAAAACGGATGATCTTATTTTGGCTACTCACAGCATGTCAGTCTGATTACGATGTCAAAGAAGGGGCTCCCCAACTTGAGATTGGTTCTTCCACAGTCAACTTTGAAACAGTGGTCGTTTACCAGCAGAGCATTGCGGCGTTGAGCATTGCCAATACTGGAATGGCCCCATTGGAAATCAATGGCACGCCATTTGTAGATTCCAATCCTGCTTTTCAAGTTACTCAAGTCCCCCAAACCGTGGGAGCTGATCAGACGGCTGTTGTAGAACTTCGCTATGCGCCTACAGAAGTCGGAGAACACGATGCTGAGTTGCAACTTCTGACCAATGACCCCCAGCGACCATTGGTCAGCATCAATCTCATTGGGGAAGGGGTTCACCCATTGATTGAGGTTGACCCACTTGACATTGATTTTGGAACAGTATCAATGGGGGAGCAACGGTCGGCCTCTGTCTTTGTACAGGCAGGCGGTTCAGGTATCTTGGGGATTTCGGATTTATCCACAAGTTCTTCAGATTTTGTGGTGAGTTTGCCACCAGGATTTGACCTTCCAGTAGCATTATCGCCTGGCTTGGGACTTGAGTTGGAAGTTTTTTTTACGGCATCTGATGATGCGCCCGTGACCGGTTCTCTCACCATTGAAAGCAATGATCCCACAGCTTCTGAGGTCCAAGTTTCACTGGGTGCCAATGGGGGTGGTACAGGTGATAATCTCCCCCCTTCAGTCGTCATAACTTCTCCTCCTGCTGGGTGGCAAACTCCGGTTCATACGAGCATTCCAATACAGGCCACCATTTCAGATGATCAAGATGAACCTGATCTGATTCCTATATTAATTTATTGGGACACTGTCCCTGTGACAACTGTATTTGCAAATCCCAATGGCGACTTGAGCATTGACGCATCTTTGCCAACAGCGGCTATGGGGCCTTTGACTCTTCGGGCCATTGATTCGGGTGGTGCAATCGGAGAAGACTCTGTCACCCTGAATGTGGTCGATCCCAACGAACCAATGCCATATATTATCTCAGGTGGAGTTGGCATTCATCACTTTTGGACAGTGGATGATGATGTTGAAATCTATGTCGATGATCAGTTGGTTTTTCGAGACAACAACGGTACACAAGATGATCATCCACCAGTCAGTTTTATGGCGCAAAATGGGTCAACAATTCGAGTGGTAGCCATTGACAATAACTATTGTGACCAAGCGTTGGATACACTTCTGCTTCACTTTGGTGTCGGTCAAAGTCAAACCTTGTTCGAAGGGGTGTGCCGTTCAGCTTGTGAAGAATCACCTTGCTACGATTCAAGCTTTTCTGGCCCGTGGCCATCTACTTTTCTGGACGAAGAGTTTCAGGTGGCGCTTCCGTCACAGTAACCACTTTAATTGCGTCACCAATCATCATCATACTCATCGTAAATTGGCCCTCCACTATGACAAGTCTGTTGAGTAAAGAACTGGGTATGTCTCCATGCAGGCTGTACTCTTCGCCACTTGCCGTTGTCAAGATCCAAGAGCCTGAACCCAAGTCGCTAAAGCTAAGCATGCCGGTCAAAGTCACCATCTTATTCTCCTTTCATGTACCGTCCAACAATCACCCCAAGTGCGACTGGGATGCTGAGAACCAGAATATTTAACGGAAACCAAATAAACGATGGAATAGGGGAACTTAGCTGTTGATTGACCCAACCTTCGCCCAAGTGACACATGACTGCGATGCAACAGCCAATTCCAACCCATCGCAACATTTTAGAGGGTAAAAGAGCGATTGACATGGCTGTCCATAACAATGCAGATTGCCATAATGAATTTTGAAAGTGGGAGAGCAAGGGTTTTGACAAAGGGCCAAGACTTGGCAACCAAAAAAGACCACCCGAAGCCGTGAAACTGCTCATAGCGAGAATGGTTATCATCCCAAACCGTTGCTGTGCCATTACACCAACTGCCAATGCGAACAGTAGTGCCACTGACGCCCGTGCCCCATGTGTTTGCAATCGCTGCGCATGCAATGAAGCTGCAACATCCAATCGGCCGTGACCATATTTTTTGTCCCAGCCTTTTTCTCCCAAATCAATGGCATTTTCCAATAGCAGTGTGGTCACATTTTCGGCATTGTCGGCACCTGCTCCCATCAAAATGGCTGCGGCACCTGACACATGTGGTGCGGCCATAGAAGTGCCTTGAAACTCCAGAAATTCTGGCTTGCCGCTTCGTAAACTCTCTTGGATAATTCCACCATGGGGTTGTGACTTATCACCGCCCGGTGCTGAAAGACTTATGTGCTCACCATAGGTAGAATATGACGCCAGTGTATCTTCCGGACCGGTCGCTGAAACAGCCAGAACACCTGGCAAAGCTGCTGGGGAGCGTACACCTTCTTTACCGGTGTTTCCTGCAGCAGCAACAACAAGTACGCCAGATTGAATGGCTTTTTTGACAGCAATTTCCATTACTTTAGAAGGCCGCCCGCCAAGAGAAAGGTTGATGATGTGAGCACCTCTGTCTACCGCTTCATCGATTGAACTTGCGATCCACTCAGATTGACCCGCACCAAACTTACTCAATGCTTTGATGGGTAAGATCATTGCATTGGGTGCGATCCCAGCTGCCCCATAATTGTTATTCGTGGTTTGTGCGATGGTTCCAGCCACATGTGTGCCATGTCCATTTTCATCATGCCAGTTTGATTCACCTTCAACAAACGAGACACCTTCGAGTATATTCGATTTTTCAAGATCCTCCACCGGGCTGACCCCAGTATCAATTACTGCGACAACGATGTCATTTCCTCCGCCACTCGCCCACCCAGCTTCAGCCCCAATCCGGACAAGGTTCCACTGTTGTGGGTATAGCGGGTCATTTGGCTGTGCCAAGGCTTGGTAAATGATGGAAAGTTCAATGGCTTCTATCCGTGGATCTGAACCGAATTTGTCTATGATTTGCTCTGCATTTTGAGTATTGACCACTGCCAAGGATTCATCTTCAGAAAGTGGATGAACCCAATCGACTGGCTCCTGAAGAATAGTACGGGCCTCTTCCAGACTTAGTCCGTCTTGGAAATCAACAATGAGACGGTCTGCCATGGCCATTGAGAGCGCAAATAGGGTAAACAAAGAAATTCTCCGTGGCGAAAGTAGAGATGACGGCTTCAACGAAACGAGACGGACAATCTCGTGGTGTTGCTTGACAAACATCATCGAACTGCGCTACCCAAATAGTATAGCACCGTGCGAATGTGCTCGAGGTAAAGTGTCCACCATTTCGACGATACTACAGGTTGAACTCCCATCAGGTGGAAGCATCTCCATTAACCGCTTTCGGTATGGCGCAGGGCCCAAACGGATTGCGATTGTGGCTGGTGTCCGTGGAGATACACCCGAAGGTCTTCGTGTTGCCCATATTATTTCCGAGATTTTAATGCGCCACAGTGAAGAATTGAAGGGCACAGTCGACATTTACCCATGTATAAATCCACTTGCAGCAGAGCAGGGTGTCCGCCTATGGCCTTTTTTTCAAGTGGATCTCAATCGACGGTTCCCCGGTAAAGCAACGGGACATCCACCCGATCGTGTGGCCGCTGCACTTGTCAAAGACATTCAAGGTGCTGATGCCGTAATTGAACTTAGAGGCGCTCGACCTGGTTTTGAGGAAATTCCAAATGCAATGGTCAGACATGGCGACTCTCGCTCATTGGAAATTGCCCAAAATGCCAATGTTCATTTCGTATGGCTTCGAACGCCTGGACCTGCAGCAGCTAAAACATTAGCTTATCAATTTCCGCACAGCATTACGCTAGAGGGGGGGGCTGGAAATAGATTGGTCCATTCCGTCGGTGAGAGTTTGAAGGATGGGGTTTTAAATATTTTGGCGCATTTTGGAATTTTTCCAGAAGACTGTTTGCCCTTCCATTGGGCCGCCATTGAGCGCCCACGGACAGTGACGGATGCACAAATACAGCGGGTTCGCTCAAAATGCAGTGGCTTATTTATCCCGAGTCAGGCTTTGAATGCGACCGTAAGTAAAGATGACCTTATTGGACGAGTTATCGATCCCAGCCTTGGTCTGGTCCGAGACGAAATCTACGCTCCTTCAGAAGCTCAGATAGTGGCCATACGCCACCATCCTGTGGTCTCACCCGGCACTGTTGTGGCTCGTTTAATCCTGGAGCAAGACTAATGGCTGTTGTATTTTCTGCTGAACTACCATTTCGTTCCCCATACCACTTGCACAAGTTAACTTATGGTTCTGGCCGACCTGTGGTCAGTGTCATTTCTGGTTTACATGGAAATGAACTCAATGGTATTCACTCGGTCAATCTGCTCAATATGATGCTCCAAATGAAAAAAAACTTGAGTGGAACGGTCCATATATTTCCCCTTGTGAACTCTTTTGGTGCGGACGAATGTCAAAAACATTGGCCTTTGACCAATGAAGACATCAATAAAGCCTTTCCTGGTGATTTGAACGGAGGGTTGGTACAGAGAATTGCAGCCTCAATCATGGCTGAAACCGCAAACTCCGATGTGGTCATAGATGTCCACAGTGGTGCGTCTCATATCCGTGAACTTCCTCAAGTACGAAGTCCAATCAGTGGGAAATTACTTGAACTTGCTCGGGCAACAGAGTTACCGCTGATCTGGAAAAGAGAAGGTCTGCATCTTCAAAGAGATGGCTTGGTTGGGGCTTGTCTACAACGAGGCCAAATGGCGCTACGAATCATGGGAGGGCGTGGTATTACGCTCGATGCTAAACTGTCAACACGAATGGCAGATGGATTGTCATCGATTTTGGCCAGTATGGGTATTTTAAAAGCAAAGCCACCAAGTTCCGAAAGTCTCGAAATTTTTAATTCTCAAATTCATACTTTTCGTGCGAGCAGCGGTGGTTTTTTTGTTCCCGACATTCGGGTAGGAGACAGCGTAAATGTTGGGCACACATTGGGGCATCTCCAGTCGCCCATTGGGGGAGAGCGTCTGGAAAGCTTGCGTTCAGAAGGCGAAGGAGTAGTCGTCACAGTTAGAGCGAACCCAATGGTTCATGCCCATGAGCTTTTGGTCCGTCTGGCCTATCGAGCCTCACCATAAAAACGCTCATTATTCATAGAATTGACCTGTGTCCCAG
>JAYYJC010000325.1:0-10000 GCA_036146655.1 Myxococcota bacterium
CCCATTCTTGAGAAAGCCATCCAAGGTGGCGTGGCTGTTGTTCAACTAAGAGACAAAACAGCCACCCAAAGTGACCTCAAAGACATGGCTTTGTTTCTCAAGCCAAGACTTGCGGCTTATGGTGTCCCATTGATCATCAACGACCATCTTGAAGTGGCCAAAGCGCTTCAGCTCGGTTTGCACTTGGGACTAGAGGATGGGTGTCCCCGAGAAGCTCGGTCTATTCTTGGTCCTGAGCGCTGTATTGGTTTGACGGTACACCGTTGGCTTTCGGAAAGTGATGCTGTGGCTGATGTGATTGATTATGTGGGCTGTGGGCCCGTGTTCAATACCATCACAAAGCCTGACGCCAAGCCATCTTTTGGAGTCGATGTTTTGAGCCGTTTGTGTCAAGACTCAACTCTACCTGTGGTGGCCATTGGCGGAATAGGGGTTCATAATATTGAGTCGGTTTGGTGAGCTGAACCCAATGCAGTTGCGGTGAGTTCTGCCATTTGGACGAATCCAAACCCCATGTTGACAGCACAAAAGCTGAGCGCTATGCCGTGAGGCGTGTCTCAGTGGTTATCGTTCCAATCGCAGGTTTTCAGCCCACAATATTGCGGTGTATTTTGCCCTTTACTGGCTATTTCTCTGTTATTGGAAAATGGTTGCGCTTTATAGAACATCCCAGCACCGCCTTTGTCGATAAGGGACAGTATTCTGTAGGTTTCAATCAAAAATAGTGCCCAGCGTACAGTCATGCATTCGCTGATGGGTGATTTCAGATTGAGGTCGAGTGAGGTGAGAAGACCTGTCTCGTTTTATACAGTGAACCTCCTATTTCGTTCATTTCTTGCAATGGGCATTTGAAAAGTTGCCCAGTAGCGTATTTCATTTGAATCTTACCGGATGACTGCTATTCGCTGAACAGCATCGACCAATAGGCGCCCATTTGGTCCCCAAAGACGGTTTCGTTCACTTAAATAGCCTTCTGTACTGTGGCTGGTTTCACAGATGAGTTGGACAGGGTTGGCTTCGAAATGGTTGGGGTCTTCAACAAAGTGTGCGCAGAATGAGACAGTTCCCATCGCACGAAGTTGATTGATCTGACTCATATAAGAGGGCCACCACGCATCAGAGAGTGCCACACTCATGGCCTTGTCGTGTTGAGAGCCGGGATTTCGGAACGAGATCCAGCCACCGCTGTGTGGTTTTTGGCCAGAAAATGGTGGATTCCCATGGGCCATTTTGTATTCTAATTGATGACTGAAGGGAGGCATCAAAGCTGATTGTATGGCGGCCTGCGAGTCATAGGGACGCATACTCGGAGGATCAATAAATGTATTGTGTGTTGTGGTTTTGCGATCAGCGCCGGTCATTGCTGAGCCAAAAACACAGATCTCATTGTCTTGGTATATTCGGAAGCTGTAAAAAGCGGTCAACGCACCTCTTCGCATCAGCATGCATTGTATCAGGCACTCTTTGTCAGGCAACACCGGAGCTGCCAGTTCTACAGATAAATTGCGGACTTCAAACAGTGCGCTGTGCTCAAGTGCCCGAATTAGGGTAGCAAAGATCAGACCACCATAAATCCCACGGCCTTGAACCCAGTTGGATTCATAGACTATTCTAAAATCATCCCCATCAGGCTGTGGCGTTGAAGCCGCTTTAAATGACTGGGTGGCACCGGACAACTTATCTGACCCGTATTCCGAAAGATTTGGCCTGACTGGTTTCTGACAACGGAAGTGAAATGTGATCATAATTCGGATTGGCTAGACCGACCACTGCCGCACCGGCGGCCATTTTTGAAACGCCTGCGCCTGTTCCAAAGGAAGTCATCAACAGGCTAGACTGAATGGGAGGACTATTTTTGGCTTTCAGCAGATTTAGGGTTCTTAAGTGTTTGAGAGGGATGCCATTTTCGTCAAAGCGCAAGGCTTCTCCGAGCACCACACTAAGACCCATATGAGCAGCGCCCTCAATCAGAGACTCAGTGGCACTGTTTGGATGCGTTGTTCCTCCTACCACAAACAATGTGGGGCGGCCTTCGGGCGGCTGTATACACAATACCGCTGCAAATCGTTCATCGGCTTCGTTGCCGTTCGCACGGCCTGTCCAAGTTTGACCGTCAAGGTCCTCTAAGCTTTCTTTTTCCAGAGCTGTTCTCATTGCCGCACACGCTTTCGCCAATGCGATTGAGGCCAAATCTGGAATGTCTTCATCATGACAGTCTCCAATGAGTTGATCTTCTGTATCACAGCGGACTTGAAAGATTTCATAAGGAAAACCAGTGGCAATGGCCGCTTGAGACATGAGTTGTGCCTCAAGATTTTGGCCACTTTCGGGGATCGGTACTTTAATCTCGATTCCTGAACCGGCTTTGACAGTAAGTTTAATTTGAACCGAGGCACTGTCTGAGGGTCGGCTCATTGAAAGTCCAAGTCCAAAGTCTGTCGGTTGCTGGTGAACCACTTCATTGGCGATGGCTTTAAGAACGGGCGTGAACTTGGGATTGGCCAACAATTTGCCCCGAAAGCTCAGCGGATCAAATCCAGCGTTGTCAGCTGCTCGGTTCATTAGACTTTCGAGTGCCAATGTGAACCCCAACATCCCTTTGTCTCTAAGCAAGGCGATGGGTGGGTGCGTACTGTGATGAACTGTAATTTCAATATCGATTTCTTGGAGTGTGTAGGGAGTCAAAATGGCTTCAGCCATTTGTTGTGCAGTCTTTGGATCTGGTGATTGTCCCCCCAATATTTTTATGTCACCTTTGAGGGCACAGGGGATTCCCTCTTGGGTTAGGCCGAGCTCAAGATTTACCAGTTGTGGTGGTGACTTGGGATGCATTCGCTGTGCCTGCTCAAAGCTCAAATGAATGGCAATGGGTTGTTGTTTAAGCTTTGAAAGTTGAAGTGCACAATGGGCCAAGTCATTGATGTTTCGTCCCCCATATGACGCACCACAAGGCAATGACTCAACATCCACATTAGGGAAGCCCACCTCCTTTAGCCAGGACTTCAGATGGTGTGGATTAACGCCAGCAACTGTCAGATGGTAGCCGTTTTCAGTAGGCGTACAAATCAGTGCATCGGGTTCAAGATATGCAGGGTCTTGCATGGGCACTTCTATGGATTGTTTGATCCACGACGCAACAGTTGCCGACCCTTTTTTGAGATTGAACGATTGGCACGGGGCTGACAGTTTATCAAACGAAAGCCTCACGGGTTCTGGATCAATGGTGCAATGGACTTCTGAAGCAAGCAACCGAGCTTCATCTAAGCTGTTGCTTATTGTAAAGCCAATCGGTTCACCGGCGTGTATTATCCGATGTGTTTCCTGACCCAAGAGTTCCTTTATCGATGCAAAAGACATTTCACATATGGACGGGTCAACGGCGACCAAAGTACCGATCGTCGAGCTGAAAACAGGGACGGCATACAGTGTGTTAGGGTAGCGAATATCAGCCACACGGATGCTTTGACCAAGGCTCGAGAGTGTCGAACTTGGGGAAATAAAACCAGTACCTGAATGCTGAACCTCTTCTTGAACCGACCGTATTGCCATCTTGATCTTTGAATAGCCCGTACATCTACAGAGATGCATGTTGAGGGCCTTGTCGATATCAGAAGCGTTCGCCTCTGGATTTCTTTCCAGAAGTGCAGCGCTCTGAAGAATAATTCCTGGGGTGCAATATCCGCATTGGGTAGCACCATGTGCAGCAAATGATTTGTGCAATCTTGCCACGGTATTGGGGTCCATTCCTCGGAGTGTTTGAATGGACTTACCATTTAGATTTTTAACTCTCAATGTGCAGCTGAGTTTGGGTTTGCCGTTGACCATGATGGCACAGCATCCGCACAATCCTTGTGGGCTACAGCCTGGAACAAGCTGTGTTTGTTGACAATCTTGACGCAAAAAATCGAGTGCCGAACGACCAGAACGAGCGGTCTTATCTACGGGCTCCCCATCGAGTTCAAAACGGACATTGATGATTTCATTTGGGTCAGGTCTTGGCATTACAAGAGGAGTAACCCGTTAATGTGAAAAGGCAGCCAAAAGTTTCTCTTTGATCATCTCTATGCCCGTATGAATGGGTAAATGAACCGTTGCACCTGCCGCACGGATATGTCCTCCGCCAGATTGAGAAATGGAGTGAGCAAGTGCCGCCACATCAACCACGGTCCTGCTGCGCAATGAGACTTTAAAGGTTTGTTCACTCTGTTCGATGCACAACGCTGCGACTTCAACACCGGTGATAAAAAGAAGTTGCTCAACAATCCCTTCGATGTCTTCTTCAATGCAATTGAAGTGACGAAGGCGGTCCAACTGTATAAGTCCAACCGTGACGGACTTATTCCTTAAGTATTGAATGTTTTGAAGTACATGTGCAAATAACTGAACACCTTCAGGTCGACGCTCAGAGAGTATTTTTGCAGAAATCATTGAATGATCAATACCCATCATCATCAAGGACTCGGCCATTTTGAGTGTTTCAGCAGTGGTATTTTGGTAGCGAAAAGCGCCTGTATCAAAAACAAGGCCCGCATAGAGGTTGGTGGCAATGGCTTGATCGATTTGACAATCCCAAGCATGAGCGAGTTCGAAAATGAGAGTGCAGGTTGAGCTTGCATTGGGGTCAATCAGTGCAAGGGTATAGTCTTCTGGTTTTGTACTCTGGTGGTGATCTATAATGGCTGTTACTTTCGACTTTTTAAAAGCACTTTTGACGGCTTGCGTTAGGCGGTGGTGATCGCCATCAAGGATGATCACCATGCTGTACGGTGCTGTAAGTTCATCGTCACTTAAACAGCATGATGAGTTGGGAAGCCAATTGTATCGAAAAGACAGTTTTCCTGCGACATCTACCTGTTGGCATCCGAGTTGCAATAAAAGAGCTTGAAGTGCCAAGCAGGCACCGATGCTGTCGCCATCTGGAGAGCTTGGGCCACTCAGCAATATGCGCTCACTTTCAATGCATTGCTTCTGCAAAAGAAATTGTAAATCATGCATTCTTATGCCCTTGGTCATTCTTGGTGGGATTCAGCCTCAAATAACAGTAGATAGTGCTTTTTTCACGGGACTGTTCCTAGAATTCTGCCCCATTATGGGATATACTGTCGTCATTCTGTCTGGAGATGGTATGAAAAATCTGCGTTTTCTAGTGCCCAATGCATGTACCGCATTCTCAATGCTCTTGGGATTGGCTTCGGTCTATGCTTCGGTCAATAATCAATTTGATATGGCAGCTTGGATGGTACTTTGGGGCGTCTTACTCGATAAGCTTGACGGTACATTTGCCCGGCTTTTGAAGGCCAGTTCAGGTTTTGGTGCTCAATTTGATTCATTCGCTGATTTCGTTTCATTTGGTATTGCACCTGCCATGTTGTTATTGTGTGCATTTGGCTCTGCCTCAACGGCCTACCCAACAGTTCCTCAAGGTTGGATGATGGCTGCCAGTGGTGTTTATGTGGTAGCTGTGGCTGCTCGTTTGGCCCGCTTTAATATCGCCGAGCCTCCTCTTGGAAAGGATTATTTCTACGGCATACCCACCACGGTTATGGGTGCCGTACTCGCATCCAGCTTTTTGACCTGCAGTAAGTATCATCTGCTTGATGAAGTTGCGGTTTATACGCCTTTCTTGCTGTTGATGTGTTCGTTTGGAATGATAAGCAACATTTTGCTCCCAAAGCTCAAAATTCGCAACAGTTTGCCATTGAACATCTTTCAGGGTGTCAATGTGAGTCTTGCTTATGTGATGGCTCCATTGAAGCTCTTTCCTGAGATTCTTTTCCTACAGGGAATGTGTTACACGACTTTTGGTGTCTTTTGGGCGGCTCTTTTTCCACCCGAAAACTTGGAAATGTTTGAAGAAGAGTCAGAAGACATGGAACTTCTTACAGTCGAATAAGTGTTGCGTGACCCACTTGAGTCTCACTTCCATTTAGAGATTTTTCGAGCCAATGAGAGCAAGATAAGCGTCTTCATCAATGACATTGATGTTGTACTTGGCTGCTTTGGTAAGCTTACTTCCACCTGCACCAGGCCCAGCAATCAAGATTTCAAGCTTTTTCGAGACCGATGTAAGGACTGTTGCGCCAAGAGTCCGTGCCAGTTCTTGCATTTCTGTTCGATCGCCACTTTCCATTTTGCCTGTAAACATGACATGTTTGCCAGCAATGGGGCTTTGAATCTGCTGAAAGTCACTTTCCAATTGGGTTTCTTCAAGTTGAAAACCCAAATCGAGCATATGTTTTATGGTGGACCATGACGATTGTATCTCTGCAGCGATGGAAGGTGCGGTTTTTGTTCCAAATCCATGAATCTCAGCAATATCATCTCCTGACAGCGTGACCAAACGATGAAGTGGATGGTGTCTTAGAAGGCGACGTGATTCCCCAATACCCAAGTGCAGTATTCCGAAAGCAGCCAGAAACCGTGCATCTTCAATTGGTTCCGTTCGACTGTTCTTTAGTGCTTCTTCAAGGTTTTGAGACTGCTTTTCTCCAAAACCGATGCATTCAAAATCATCGGCATTCATGTTGTAAATGGCTTCAAGGGTGGTGTAGTCTTTTTCGACCAGCACTTGAATGGTACTTGGCCCAAAGCCATTGGCATTGCCAAGCGTTTTAAACCAATGTCGGAGGCCAGACTCCACTTGTGCTGGACAAGACATGTGATTGGTACACTGAAGAAAATCATTCTTCCAGCTGAGGGGACCATTACAACTTGGACATTGATCAGGAAGGGTGACGTCTTGTGCGGGTTTAAGAACCGTTTCGAGTTTCGGGATAACTTCTCCGGAGCGGATAATGGTGATTTCAGCTCCGAAGCCGAGTAGTTTGTCTCGAACCATTCCTGCATGATGTGCGGAAATGTTTGAGATGGTGGCGCCTGAAACCTTGGTGGGCTCGACCTTTAGTACTGGAGTCACATGACCAGTTCGTCCAGTTTGCCAGATGATGTCAAGAACGGTTGTGCTGGCGGTTTCTCCTTTGGTCTTGATGGCCACTTGCCACTTATGGTGGTGATTTGTGGCACCCATGTGTGCTTTTATCCGTTCATTGATGGCTTCTGCTACCATCCCGTCCAACGGGTAGTCGACACTTGAGGAAAGGTTTGCTGTGATTTTATCAATGTCCCTTATGAGGTGTTGACCACTGCCAGACCATGCTTTGAGGTGTTTGTAGGTTGCAAAGTGAACCTTTCTTGCTCGAAGCGCTTTTTTTTGTGCTTCACCAAGCTCGTCAGCATTGACAATTCCGACCACAACATTGCGTGGGTGGTCAAACTCATCTGCAAAATGGGTTTCAAAAAAAGACTTAACCATCACAATTTCGCCTGCACCTTGGTTTCGACCACCGATTGGTATCACCCCACGGTTAAAGATATGCGTGATGTCTGACCCCACTTTCCCATCACCACGAGATGCCAAAATGCTGTCTCGATCAAAGCCTGCCATGCCATCAAGTTTAGGCGTAACTCGGAATTGGGGATCTTGGATACCCAACTCGGCTGCTGCAATTTCAACCCGTTCCACAAACCGTTCGAGCTTTTCTTTGGTGTAGACCTTGTCGGTTGAAAGCATGGGTGATTTGTGGCGTACACTCGCTCCAGACCGAATGGCTTCTGGCTCTACTTGGTGTAAGTAAGGGTGTTCGGGGTCTAGACTTCTAAGATATTCGACAATGCTGTCGTATTCTTGGTCGGAGATAATGGGTCGGCCTGCACGGTAGTGACGGTTATACTCTGCAAGTTGGGCTGCGATTGCGGATGGATCCGTTGAAAACATATCAAAGTCCTCAAATGGGGGTGGGCAAGGTTATTGTCCAAGAATGGTTTCTGCCCGCTGCCGGATGCTTTGAAATACAGCCGGACTCTCCGATAACCTCTTGGCGAGTGTTTGGGCTTCAGTTTCTTGATGGCTGCGGTTGAGCCATTCTGCCATACTGATGTGAACTTCGGCGGTCTGAGGAGCCAATTGTTTTGCTTTCATCAGATACTGTTGTGATTGAGACACTCGTGTTTTAGGACTTGCTGCGAGGGCGAGAAGAGCCTCCCAAAGTTGGGGGTTGGCTTCAATTGCCCACTGATGATACTGGTGTGCGAGTTCAGAATCTCCTCTGATGGCTGCCGCCTGACCATTGCACAGGTTTCGGAACCCGTGATCTTCAGTTCGTTGACCGAGGGCTTCTAGACCTTCCGCATCTTTAATTTCTCTATAGAGCCAGTATTGTTGACGGTGTGCGGTGAGGGGAAGGTGTTTAAGAAAGTCCAGCAGAGTTTGAATGGCTTCACTTGAGCCCTGCGCTGCGTACAATTCGGCAAGGGTCACATGAACCTGAGGATTGATGAGCATTGGCGATGTCGTCATTTGGAGTTGTAAATAGGTGATGCCTTGCTCAATGGCACCAGTCATGCGCATCAACATCGCAATGGCCTGATAGACTTTTGGGTTTTCAGGATTGCTGCTTTGGGCCTGCTTGAGATACTCCCAAGATTCGTCTGGGCGGCTAAGCATAAGCAGTACCAATGCATAGCCCAGTTGTGCGTCATGATGGTCAGGATGTTCAGCAAGGATGTCCTTTAGACATGTCTCTGATTCCGAAAACTGGCGAGCCTGGAATAATTGTTGTGATTTTTTAAGCTGATCTTCAATAGACATATGGCTTTCTCCCCATAAATGATTATTCACCAAGCGAACGAAACACAAGTGAGAATGTCGATGTTACAGCCATATTCTGTCCTTCTTTTTGATATTGAAGGCACAACCTCTGCCATTTCTTTTGTCACGGAGACACTTTTTCCATTTGCGGCGACTCATCTTGCCGATTTTCTTGAGAAAAACATCGATCAATTAGATGATGTGGTACATGCATTTCGAGAACAAGCCCTTCATGATCTTGAGATGGGTCGAAACGATGTGGTTCCCATTCCGCTTGAAGATCGAAGTGCGATACTCGAGTCCATTGTTTACAATGCCTTGGCCCAGATCACAGCAGACCGTAAAGTGACACCTCTCAAGTTTATTCAGGGACAAATCTGGGCAGAAGGATACCAAACAGGCACACTAAAAGGGCATGTATTTGATGATGTTTTAAGTACATTTCAAAATCTGGTTGCGCAGCAAAAGCGCATTTACATCTACTCTTCAGGGTCTGTTCAGGCTCAAAAACTGCTATTTGGTCATTCGATTGCAGGTGACCTTCGTTCATATATTTCTGGTTATTTTGATACCAATATTGGTCACAAGATTCATGAAAAGAGTTATCGTGACATTGCAAATGAGATTGGTGTACCCTGTTACGAGGTTTTGTTTTTGACAGACAAAATCAGTGAAGCGGATGCGGCATCAAAGGCCGGATGTCAAGTTGTCATTTTGAATCGACCTGGCAACCTAAAACAGCCCCCGAATCGATTTATCACATGGACAAACTTTAAAATGCTGTGTACCCGCTAAAATGGCCGAGTGTCGTGGTGTCCAAAGTAGCCGAAGGCATTAGCCAATGGTCCACAGACTTCATTTAAAATGAAACTTTCTTCTGGGTTGGGATCAGAAGGCTTGGATTGGATTCCTCTGACCTTTTGCTTTAGTGGATTTTCAGAAATTTCAGAAAGGTGACAGTGCAGAGCCAATGTTTGGAGTGAAAAATCGGGATGTATAAGGTCTTCATATCGAAGCAACAGTCCACTTTCGTCGTGCCATTTCAAAAAAGAGCTGAGATTTTCAACCCATACTTGAGCGAAGTCCTCTACTTTTTCAACTTGAACATCAGGGTAGCTTCGATACCAAGATGAACCGCGATATGACGACCAGCAATCCCAGGGATTACGCACCAGAAAAATAAATCGAGCAGCTGGGTAGATCCACTGCAAGTATTGGGGAACCTCTACTGTGTGTCTGACTTCTTTAAATCCGAACCGTTGAAATCCGAGGTCTTGAGCGGGCGACATAAACAGTGAGTCCAACATACTGCGCGCTGCGGATTTATAGGATTGCGCCGGAGGATAGATGTTG
>JAYYJC010000326.1:0-10000 GCA_036146655.1 Myxococcota bacterium
GCAATCCAGTATTTTGACAGGTTGTTTGTCACTTCCTCATTGGGTAAAAAGTGAGGCTGAGCCGGCCAGTTTTCCTGCAAGAGGGCTTTGGCGCCTCGAGCCAGTCGAGGCAGTAGATCTGTGTCGGTGTATGGTTCACCCCACAAGATTAAAGAAGGGTCAGAGCACAGCAGTCGCTGCAGCAGTGTACTTCCTGATCTCCAAATAGCTGCAAATATAAAGATGGGCTGAGCATTTGAGTCCTCAGGCGCCAAATCCCACTTTTCATCATAGGCATGGTAAGGATTTGGATTCATAGAGGTTTACGAGTAGGGGGATTAGGATCGTTCTCGCTTGCCTTATCTGCCTCATCAGCCTCATCTGCGTCAGTCTCATCTCTATGGGCAACACCAGTAGGCTTAGAGGTGCTTTGTGGGACAGGCGTCCGTTTAGAACGGATTTGATCAAGGCGCGCCAAAAGTTCTTCTTCAGAGAGTTCTTGGTCTTGTGTACTGGACAGGGCTTCTCGTAAAATCCCCTTCGTTACATTACCGAGGCGTTTCCAATTGCTCATGTCCTCAATCCTTTGATGTCTGTAAATCAGTGTCACAGCTGATAAAGCTTACTGATTATAACCTAATCAAAGACCCTGTATCTGACCACTTGCAATCATTGAGTCATACATGCTACCGCCAGGCATGAGCCAATCAGTCGCATCTGAGTTCTGTGTGCTTATCCACATTAGAGCTGCGGTGGTTAGACCCAAAATGCTTTGTTGTATTTCGGCGTTGCTAAATTGACTGTTTGTTCCATCGCAAAATGAAGTACACAATCCATCCGTCGGCGACTCGAAATCACAGTGGTCGGCTTCAGTTACTCGTATTGTAATGCTGTTTGGCGCAGTTTGATAGAGTGAGACCCCATTGTTGTTTGAGTTACATGAGCTTGGTTCACCGGCCAACCCGACAACAGGCACTGTTAAGCTACTGGCATAACTGCTGTTGTCATTAAAACCACCATCTGTTGCATCAAGTCCCAAAACCCCAATGACATCACTTGAGCCTGCAGCACCGATGATCGAAGAGAGGCCTCCAGCAGATTGGCCAGCCAAAATAGCAGATCCGCCGAGAGAAGCTGCGAGAGCAGCCATATCCGATCCATTTTCAGCATGGTTTGTGTCAAGGATGTTGGAATGACAGAGACTAGGAACGGCCACTTGAAAACCCCAAGTCGCAAAGTGTTCAGCCCAGCCCATCATGTTGCTTGCTGTGCGCATAAAGCCATGTGCAAGAATGATCAACTGAGGGTTGTTTACCCCAGCGGGTGTGTATAAACTGTACGGCAATGCACAAGAACCTGAGTTGTCGGTTCCAGTAGATGTTGAAATGGAATAGGGGCCGGACATACGAAAGTCACTTTGTGTGCTGCCAGAATCACTGGTGTCCTGCGTATCACTGGTGTCCTGCGTATCACTGGTATCTTGCGTGTCAGTGGTGTCCTGTGTGTCCCCGGTATCCTGCGTGTCAGTGGTGTCCTGCGTGTTACCAGTGTCTGTCTCTTCATTGTTATCTTGAACAATCGACCCACTGTCTTGAATGTCTAGGCCATTTTTAAATGACGGTTCACAAGCGAGCATCCATAAAATCATTATCTACCTCCGAGTAGTTTTATAGAATAACCTTCCATTTTGACTCTGCAAGTCGGATCAATGGAACAATTCTGTCACAGATTGCCGCTGCCTTTGATTCACTGCTGAGTTTGTTCTAAAAGATTTTGATTGATTTACAGGACTCTACGAACGGATTCAAGGGCATTTAAAAGTTATTCCAGTGTTGATTTTCGCTTGGTTAAGATTTTGGTTTTCCGTTGCTTCTTTGCCCATCTAATGTGCTTTTTTAGACCATCATGCGCCATTAAACTGTCCAATGTCCGAAAGTTTTGTGCCAAGTCTTTGTGAGTAATAAATCGATGAATCGCATCGTGACAGTTTCGACATACCCATATGCCTTGCTGACGCTCAAGGTCAGAAAATTGGCTTTTGACCCAGCGTTTTTTATGAAGGGTTTTGGGGATCAAATGGTGGAATGTGAGTGCCAACTCTCGTAAGCACAGGCAACATTCTTCCGGTAATGGGTGTTTCATTTTTGGCTTAGATCGTGCTTTGGATGTCAGGTTCCTCTAATGGGGTTATTCGAAATGTACAGTGTTATTTATTTCACTGTAGAGCAGACTAATCTCATTCATGCCCGACTCATCTTCAATACAAATCGATTCAAAAGTTCGTCTTCGACTCAATAAACTCTTCGAAATGTGGGGGTACCCCGATCCTCGTCTATATGTCCAATATGATGATGAATGGGTTGTGATCAGTCAAAGTCCAATGCAGTCGAGCTCCAGAATTATGTTGAGTTTTGGAGACATCCATCTCAAAGCCTCTATTGAGCCGACAGGTCATTCCAAAGTAGACTTAATCGAGGCTGATGGTTGTGTGACTTTAGAGATTAATTCACAGCGCGTTTTTCAATTTGTACTTCCTTCTTCTGTTTTTGAGCCTGCTCAGTGGGATGTCTTTATTCGATGGCTGCCCAATCAACTCAAATCCGAAAATAATGTGCTCTTACAGCTTCGGGAAGAGGACTCAACCGGTCAAATCGATCTTTCTGTTGTCCGTCAACTGGTGTTGCAGCAGTGTGATTGGATTGAAACATTGACTGATTTCTCGTCCACCGGTCAACTCGAAAGCCTTTCCATTTTCAACTGTGCATCTCTTAATCAAATCCAAAGCCTAAGCCGTGCGAAAAAACTTCGGCATCTTGAAATCCGTTGGTGTGGATCCCTTCAGTGGTTGCCAGAATTCTCTTCGTTGACTGCATTGGAGTTGCTTCGGATACAGTGGTGCTCTCGACTTGAGGTTATTCCGAACCTTTCGGCACACCCCAGCTTGAAAATCCTGCACATCAGTGCATGCAATCAACTTGGAAGTTTACCAGCGCTGAAAGGCTGCCACCAGTTGCATACCCTCTATGTTTCTTGGTTTAGGACGACCCCCTACTTTCCTGAACTCGAAGAACTATCCGGACTTCGAGTACTCAATCTCCAGTCTTGTTCGGGACTTGAAACCTTGCCAAAGCTGTCTGAATTAGACTCACTTTACCGTTTAAACATTAGTGATTGTCAGGATCTGCTCACCATTGATCAACTGGAACAACTGCCTTCACTCAATGTTCTTGTGGCCAATGGATGTACTCAGCTTCAAAAGTTGGTTCTTCCCAAGCAATCCCAGTTGAATCAAGTTTTGCTGGGCCGTTGTGTAAATCTGTCAATTATCGAAGGATTGTCAGAGCAAAAGAGCCTTCTCAACCTACACATTAGTGGTGCGAGTTTAAGGTCACTTGATGGCTTATCTCAACTCAATAAACTCGAACAACTTTATGTTAGTGATTGTCAACCACTCGAGCATCTTAGTGGACTCAATCGGCTAAAATCCCTAATCTCATTACAAGTCTTTGGGTGTACAGAACTTAAAGATGTTTCTGAACTTTCAGAATGTACTTCGCTTCGAGAATTACGGCTTGGGGGCCTGCGGCAGGTCAGCAGTTTACCTGATCTTGAGACGCTTACCAGTTTGCGGGATCTCACGATTAGCTGGTTTCAAAAACTCGAAAAGCTGCCAAGTTTAGACGGCTTAAGCGAGCTTCGGACACTGAAGTTAGGAGGCCATGAATCATTGGTGTCATTGGAGCGACTTGAGCGTTTCCCAAATCTTCATGCGCTTGATCTATCGCGGTGCTCCACACTTAAACACATTTCAGGCCTTCAGCATTTGGTGAAGCTCAACGAGTTGGTATTAAATGATTGTGTTTCCTTAAAAGAATTGGAAGGACTCGGCGGTTTAGAGCGTCTCAGGACTCTCAATCTACATGGATGTAAATCCTTAGAAAAATGCCCAGATCTCCCTTTGCTCACTCGGCTCGAACACCTTGATCTTGGATTATGCCGTGCGTTAAGACATGTGCCTGATTTCGGTGGTCTTGTGTCACTTCAATATTTGGATTTGAGTAGCCGACTTTTTCCAACGGTCATACCGCTTATTGATCCAAAATCAGCCCTTGAAGAGATTCACCTTGAAAACAATGCGCCTGTGATTGGTGTGTCTAATCTGAGACAGTGCAGTCAATTAAAAGAGCTTTACTTTCTTGATCCCATCGATGGTGTCGATATTTTGATCGATGTCGTTATCCGACGGGAAGATCAAGTTGTCATCAATGCAAACATTGATGAATGGATTCAGCTTTTGAGGTTACATCCTCAACCATCAGAGCACATGTCTCGCTTGATCACTCTGCTCCGTTTGCTTCCAGAGTCGGCGGATACCAATCTTCTGTGGCGAGAACTCATTCGTTTGGCTCGCCGTTTGGGGCCACACAATCAACAACCTCTTTCCATCAACAGTTTGGCATGGAAACAACTTGGCGAAGGATTGTGTGTCATTTCTCCTCAGAATGTGCATGAACCGATTCATGATCTCATCTTTAATTTGGATCCTTACTTTGAGGCCGCCATTATTCTTCCAGCTGTCCTCCCTGTTTTTACCAAGATTGACATCACGGTTCAAGCTTGGCTTGCGGAATTAATTGCAGAACAATGCGAAAATCTTCCCAAAGACTTACACCAATCTCTGCTGCCCCTCATCGTTTTCTTTTTCGTCGAAATGGGTTACCCCGAAACAGCAAAACATTGGTTGCGTTACGCCAAACACCCTTATACTACCGTATTGCAGAAGCGGTGTGAGGCCATTATCAATCAGTCCACTGATGAGACTAGATTTCGTTAATTAGCCCAAGGAGCCGTTGGGCTGTTCGTTGCACTTTTTCTGATGGTGACTTCAGTGCCTCATCAAAAATGGGTTGGTGGATGGGTGGTAGTCTTGCCGCTGTTTCAAGCACACAGATCGCAATGTCAATCTCTGGATTTTCAGAAAATTCTCTTTGGGTTGTCCCCATGAGCATGATGCTGTTGTGATGGCTCTCGACCCATAGATCTGCATAATCTGACCATGGTTGTACAGATATTTTGCTGTCATTTGAGGAATGTGACTGGGCCAATACGGTTCGGGTTAGTTGAATCCAACCATTCAGATCGTGCTGATTGGGCGATTCGAGTTCCATGAGTTTTCGAACCACAGCTGCATGAACGAAAGGTACTTTGTCTTCTGGTATTAATGCGAGTATTTGCCCGCTTACCGGTCTTGTTTCAACAAAGGCATGCGCAATGGCTTCTGACCAGAGCCGTTCAATGTCCTTTTGTGCACGGCCTGGATCTCTCCAACTCCAACTGGTTTGGATGGCCCGTTCAGCTTGAAAAATCGTTTCCCAAGCTGATTGTGATGCTGCATTGGCATTGGGTGCGTTGTGTGCAAGCAACATGACGAGGTGTTGAAGGCAATTTTCAGCAAATGCATTTGCTTCCAAGCAGAGTTCAAGTGCTTGACTATAGCCATGTGGTCCTCGTTGATTTACGGTTGCTTCCGCAGAAGAAAACAAACATTCAGAGGCCCATTTGGGACTTTCTATACCGAAACAAAGTCCTTGCGCTTTTGCACTTTGCCCTCTTTGTGCAGCCTCCGCAGCGGCCTTGGAAACACAACTGTGGTAAACGGCATTCTTTGGACACCCACTGTCAATGATGTTGGTTGTGCTCTGGATTGGGTTGTTCTTCGTTTTCGGTGTTTCTTTGGCCCAAAGATGTGGCCTTGCGTTCAGTTGCATACAACGGGCTTGATCCGTTTCATTTGTGAGCAGAGGACACAGGGATTGTGTTTGACCAGGAAACTGTTCGCTTAGAATCGTTATTTTATGAAGTCTTTTAAGGGCATCCGACTCTTGTTCCAGTTCTGCTCGTAGGCCAATGGGATTTTCAGCCCATTTTGAAAACAGTGTTTCAGGATCACCTGTCAAGTCATTTGAACAGCCCCAAATCAGCAATAGGAACATTTTACTTTGCGGCTTTTGCTGTACTCTGGCCCTTCAATTTATCGACGACTGCCTTGCTAAACATCTTGACCGAAGGACGATCCTGATTGAAAAATAAAAATGAAAATAGGCTTGCTGCTTGAGCATATTTGTATACATCTCGCCAAGTCTTGATGCCACTCAGATGCCGTTTTATGGTGATGGGCCTGAAGTAAAACTCACGGTAGAATCGTCGGTGAAGTTCGATTAGGTCTTCTGGCTCAAGTCCCCACGGTACGAAGGTGGGTTCCCAAAAACTCTTTTCGTCGGTCGTTGTATTGACAATTCGGCCCCATTTGTATCCTTCTCGATTCCAAACCTCAAGTTGTGGGGTTTCTGGCAGTAAAGTATTGATCTGTACTGTCACATCATGAAGCGGAATGGACTTTGCGAACTCGATGGTTTCGAGAATACGCTCTTTGGTGTCCGGCATGTGGCCAATCATAAAAAACGCTTTTGGTCTGAGTCCCACTTCATCAGCAGCGGTGATGGCTTCGCGGATCTTCTTTTGCGTAATCCCCTTGGATATAAAATCGAGGACATCGTCGTGTCCCGATTCGATGCCAAATCTGGTGCGCCAACATCCGGCATCTTTCATTTTTTGAAGCAGCGGTTTGTCTACAACCTCAACACGACTGGAGCAAGTCCACGACACCTTTGTATTGAGACCCCGTCGTATGATTTCATCACAAATGGCATGAACCCTTCGTTTGTTTGCACAGAACAAAGAATCAACAAATGCGATGTCTCTGACCCCAAAGTCACGAACCAAATGTTCAATCTCATCGACCACATAGGTTGCAGAGTGAGAACGGTAGCCTGATCGGGACTTCTGGCAAAACGCACATGCATGCGGACATCCTCTTGAAGTGATCATTGCAAACTTTGGGAACGCGTGGTCATCGACTGGAACAGGACGATATATGTTGGGGGGGAGCAGATGGCGGGCAGGGAATGGCAATTCGTCGAGTTCTTTAAACTTGGCTCGAGTAGGGGTTTTATGAAGACGCCAGCCCTCAGGTTGTGTGGGGTCGGTGACTCGGTAGCAGATTCCATGAATGTCTTCGAGGCTGCGTTCACCGTCATAGTGTTCGACCAACTCAAGCATGGTGTATTCGCCTTCTCCGAGAACACCTACATCAAAACATTCATCGGCCATTGCCTCATGGGGAACCAAGGTCACATGGTAGCTGCCTAAAATGATTGGGACATCTGGAAGAATGTCTTTGAGTGATTGACCAAGTTTTCGAGTGGTTTCAAATGTCACTGTGAAACTCCCGAGTCCAATGACATCAGGCTCAAACTCTTTGACTCTGTCCGTTGTTTTTTCAACATTTAGGAGTTCTGCCGCTGCGTCAATCACTGATACCGTGTGTCCTGCTTGCTCAAGTACAGCCGCAATGTAAAGAATTCCAAGTGGTGCTGAGTTGTAGAAGAGAAACTCAGTGACTGGGTTTGCGTTCCCATTCTCAATAACTGAGTCGATGGGAGGATTGATTAGTACGATGCGCATGCTAACTGCTCCAAAATGGGCATGTGTATAGTTTATCGTGCTTTTTACTTTGTCCAAAGCATAAAGATCAGTCTTTTCTTCAATTAACCATACTTCGATTTTTGGCAATCGTCACAATCCACCATTTGAAGCGATGTGTTTCACAAGACTTTTTTAAAAAAGGACTGTTACGCCAAGCCAATGTTGTGCGCATAGCTGTGGATTTGAGATCCGAGCGTATTCATTGTCTTACCACCGTTTTTGTTCGTCCAGTTAAGTCGTTTTCAGTTTCTTCAGTATTGTCCTGAAAACAAAGCGAAACATTGGACATGAATGTCAGATGCGAGTGTGAGATTGACTCTACAGGCTTATCGGAATAAATGGTCATCCTTCTCGCCAAAACCTTGGTTTTAATCGTCAACCATGCGCACACCTTCTCCCATACACCGTCATATTATTCGTAGCATTGTGGCTGCATGGGTTTGGTTAACAGTCTTGTATGTCATTGATATCATTGATGGCATATTTTTAATTGGTGACTCTACTGGGCGAGTTTCTGGTGATGCAGCCACTGAACAGCTCATCGTTGATTCTGTTGCGGTCTATATCGCTCAAATGTACACTGGCTACATGGTCTTGGCCATGTTTGCTGTATTCATCGTACACTGTGCTCAAAAACTTTGGTTTCCAGTGGCACCAAACCACCGTCGATTTTGGCGATTTCATGTGACTTTCGCAGCCTGTGTCAGTGCTTGGGGAACATTTCGGCAAATCCTTGTAAAACCGACCATCCATGATTGGATGGGTGTTGAAACACTCCAAATGCTACACGACGGTGTTCCGCTTTGGGGTGTGGATTTGGGCGGTGCGCTCATGGCAGCTGTTAGTCTTTGGGTGGCGTATCGCCGTTGGGACAAGTTTATTAAATCACTTTGGATGAAGTCTGTTCTGTCTCTTGGACTTGGTCTCATGATCACATATGGACTATTATCCAATCCATCCCCAAAATCAGCTCAGGCCAATCAGGGTCCAAATGTCATTATTATTGGTGTAGACGCCCTCAGGCCCGCTCACTTGTCATTAAATGGGTATGAGCGGTCGGTTTCGCCCAATATCGATGCCTTCATGAGCGAATCAGCCGTATTTTCTCAGGCGTTCACACCAATCGCACGGACTTATCCTTCATGGACATCCATTTTGACCGGCATGTGGCCAAGCAGTCATGGTATTCGTGACAATTTGCCCACCGCTGACCGCCTTATCCCGCCTCAACAAACCCTTGCCCAAACGCTACAAGGCTTAGGGTATCACAGCCATTTTGTAACAGATGACAGTCGATTTTCGTATATGGTACCTGAGGTTGGGTTTGATGCTATTTTTCAACCCGAAGTCAATATACAAAACTTTGCGATCAGCATGACTGAGCCTCGTTTTCGAGCCTTTCATTCTTGGATGCACAACCCGATTGGATTTGCGCTGGTGCCGACCATTCGTCACAATCAGGCATTTGGTAAAAGCTATGACCCAAGCCTGTTTGCAGATGCGGCTGTGGATCAATTGGCAGAAGCCAGTTTACAAGATCAATTCTTTTATGCGCTCCACTCATGTGTGCTTCATGCCCCAGGCGACCGCAACTATCCTTATTCAATGAAGTTTGGTATGCAAGGCTATGAGGGACCAAATCGTTTTCGCTATTCACGGTCTGGAACCGCAATGTTGAAAGAGAGCATTGATGAAAATACCTCCGCTGAGCAACTCGCTGAACAAGATCTTCGAATTTATGACTCTGGACTGAGCATGGCCGATGAACTGGTTGGCAAGTTGATGAAAGAGTTGAAAAGCAGTGGTTTATGGGACAATTCACTCGTGATCTTGGTCAGCGATCATGGTGAAAATATGTGGTCTGAAGACTTACCGTATCGGTACAAAGGTCCAAATCACGGTTTTCATCCCTACGGTGAGGGCCAACATCATGTTGCGCTTGCCATCCATTTCCCTGATGGGCAGTATGCAGGCGAAGTGGTAGACTCTCCCGTCCGTTTAATTGATATCAGTCCGACCATTTCTGATTATCTTGAACTCGATTGGAATGGTCCATTTGACGGCCGTTCAGTGATGCCTTTACTCAATGGCAAACAAGAGGTCGAACCCCGGTTGGTGTACATTGAAACAGGACTCAGTGAACCTAAATATTGGCAGAAAAAGCACAAACGGTATCCCTTTAAACGGATTTCAGATCGGTATGCCATTGATTTTCAAACGGGCCGTGTGCACATCAAAGAGAAGTTTTTGCCCTACCTTATTGCCGCAAAAGATCGCAGTTTACAAGTCGGTCGATGGAAGCTCGTTTGGCGACCTCTGAAAGATGGTGCTGATGTAGAGCTTTATGACCGCATAGCAGATCCTGAAAACCGAAACAACATTTACCATGAACACAAAGTCATTGCTGCAAAGCTGGGCCTGCGATTAAAGCCATTCCTGCTTAAAGACGGTGTTGATATGGTTCTTTTTGATGTTT
>JAYYJC010000327.1:0-14095 GCA_036146655.1 Myxococcota bacterium
GGTCACGAATCGACTTAGAAAGCGACGAACCAGATTGGTGGGACTAATCTCGGTCGGGTAAGTATCCTTGTCCAATAAGTACCGTCTCGATGCCATGTTGACTGTGGAGATTGTTTAGGCTGCTCAGTAAACTGTCAACACTTCGAGCCTCAGAACGGCCCATGTCCACATAGTAAATCACGGTTTGATCGTCGAGGTATTCAGGTGCGGTGATTTCGTGGAAAAAACCACTTTTTTGCTGTCCATATTCGCCGTTGAAGCCAGCGGTATACCAATCACCCATAAAGGGGTCTACAGCTTTGGCCTCATTGGACCGCATGCGAATTTGGATTGGGAGGTGGTTCCATGGGGTTCGGGAAGAGATGTAAACATCGTAGTCATATCCCTCTTTTTCAAATAAAATGCGCGCTTGCGCAAGGATTTCGTATCCTGCGAAGGCCACAACCATGGGTTGTTCACCTATCCGGCCAGGCTGACCGCTGTTGGGGTCGACCAAGTCCACCCGAGTTGCAGCGTAGTCTGGATGACCATCTGGTATGATGGGAATGGTTGGTTGACCGTTGCTGTCAAGACGCATTCGAGCGGCTTCGGCATACCACCCTTTTTCAGACATCTGCGAATCATAATGATCAAACATCTCGCAATAGGAGCCTCTATGAGCATCGACGAAGACAAATGGGTCTTCAGATTGTGATTTAAACAGCTCGATTGTTTCGATTAAGTGTTGATTTGCGGCAATCGCTTCAGGGTCGTCAGCCCCCTGATCAGTGTATTCACGAAGGACCTTTATGCCGTCCTCAAGCCTCCCAGAAGCCATCAGTAAGTTGGACAATCCCTGCAGTGCAAATGGATTGCCTGCTTCATTATGTAGGACGGTCAGATAAGCCTGTTCAGCCTTCTTAATTTGGTAGAGATCTTCGCAAGCTGCTGCAAGTGTGATGTACATTTGGCCCATCAGCGTCATGGCCTGCTCTGTTTGACTTTCTTTGGCCATGCGGATGGCATCTTCAGCCATGATTTGCGCCGCTTGGGCTTCGCCCAAACGAACCAAGGTTGTGGCGAGCGTATGTCTGAGGTCTAGACGGTCTGGTGCTTCTTCTATGAGCGCTTGAAGCGCTTCTCGGGTTTGATTTGGGTCTTCAAGTCTGAGTGCTGCAAGCGCTCGCTCACCAATGGAATCAGATTCAAGCATGTATCACCGTTTTTGAGGAGGTTTTGAGGAATTTTCGACCAAGCTTTCTGGAGGTGGGGTTGGACGGCCCGCTCGAGATTGTTCTTCTAAATCATACGGACAATGACGGCATCCTGAACCGCAACAATTGCCTCGATTGGAGAGATATTTTGCAGTTAATACCAAAAACCCAGACTTTGGGTCGATGTAGCCATTTTCATTGCGCATACAGGCTGTGCGATGAAGGCGTTCTATGAGGTGTTGATAAGACATAATGCTCTAGCTTAACCCATTTATGGTCACAAGGTGTTATGTGTCCAGTGCCCAATCCCAATGAATTTATCCCGCCTTTAAATCAATGAGGACACCATGCAACTCGATGAGAACCAACGCGCCGAATTGGCAGCAGCACAAGCGCAGGCATTTGAAACGAAGCGACCAACAGTTGCTGCTTTAGAAAACCGTCTATATGAGCCCATTCCCTGTCTTGATCACGGATTTGTTCGCTTAATTGACTATATGGGAGACGACGCTGCCATTGTGCAAGCCGCTCGGGTTTCTTATGGGAAAGGCACTAAGAAAATGCGGCAAGACCGTGGGTTGATTCGTTACTTATTGCGTCACAGACACACCACGCCTTTTGAGATGTGTGAACTCAAAATTCATGTAAAATTACCCATATTTGTTGCACGCCAATGGATTAGGCATCGCACTGCCAATGTGAACGAAATTTCTGCGCGCTACAGTGTGCTCGACCGTGAGTTTTACATGCCTGAACCAGCACAAATGGCCGTTCAGTCTGAGTCAAACCGTCAGGGTAGAGGTGACAGTTTGAGTCCTGAGCAGGCCGAAGTGGCGTTGGCCCTTCTGCGTCGAGATGCCATGCAGTGCTATGACTCATACGAACAACTTCTTGGTGAAGACTTTGGTTTGGCTCGTGAGCTTGCTCGCATGAACCTCCCCGTTAACCTGTATACCCAATGGTATTGGAAAGTTGATCTTCACAATTTGCTGCACTTTTTGTCTTTAAGGGCAGACCCACATGCGCAATATGAAATACGAGTGTACGCAGATGCAATTGTGGATTTGGTCAAGGACTGGGTACCGCATACCTATGAGGCCTTTAAAGATTACAGAGTAAGTGGCACATTTTTGTCGGGTGCTGAGGTTGCGTTGATCAATCAAGCGTTAGAAGGAAAGCCCATTTCACAAGCAGACAGTGGACTTTCCAAGCGAGAGTGGCATGCCCTTTGTCAACGGTTCTCGCTGTCGAATCATACCGCTATTGATTGATGGACAACCCATCTCGTAAAGCCGTTCAGGGCGCCATCATGGGAACCCTTGGTTGTGCCGTCATCATCGGTATTGCGGGCATGGCTGTGAATTGGATTTCAGAAGGTGTGGACCCTGAATCGCCGCCTACTGAAGCGGGGAGACAAGAATCTGTTCGCTCAGATTCGAAAGTTGGGAATGAGGAAGGTACAATTCCGTCCTCTGCTGGCCAATCTCAAGCCAGTTCAGATGAAGCGCTTTTAAACAAAGCCGTTGATGACACAGTCTTGGAACGGCTCAACGGGCTTGGTTATCGTCAAGACGGCTCATTGCCCTCATGGATGCCAAAATATCCTCAAGTCTTGTCTCCAAAAAAACTGTGGTCAAGCATTTTGACCGATCAAAAACTGGAAGAAGGATCCCAAGTCATCTTATGTCACACACAGTTGAGTACGAGTCATTTATGGGACCCATTCAACAGTTCCCCAGACCCTGAGATGCGCATTTTGCATCAAAATCAAGAAATCCTTCATCACCGCCAAATCGGAACCCATCATGCGATGTTTTCTGCATTCCAAAGTGACTTTGCCCCAGGTGGAATTATCAGCTTGGAAATCAGTGAATTCGATGCCCTCAACAAAAATGATTATGTGGGTTCTTGGTCCTTTATTATTGAAGATGGTGCATTTTATCGCCATCAGGGGAGGCTATACGAAAGTGAGTGTGCTTTTGTGTCTCCCATGATTGCACAAGAAGCGGCCAAAGTCATCACTCAAAAGCTTGACCTGTCATCTCTGTCCTCTAAAGTAGACCTCGCAAAACCTAATTTTGGCTTTCCCATTGAGACATACAAGCACACGACCCGTCAAATTGAAGGGTTGGCAGCACTGGTGGGATTGACCAATCCTGATGTCCGTGCACTGCTGAACCAAGACACCCTTTTCATCCAAAATTGGCTGGCTCAGCTCCTTCCACACATGCGCACAGCAGCACGCAAATGGCCTCGTTTTCAAGATCTCAAGTTTGATGGCTGGCGGGTCTCACTGTCTGAACTCTCCTGTGACGCTGCCCCATTTTGCCATTTGGTCTTGACCTTGACGAGTCTGAAAGCGGTTGATTTGTCTTTGTTACATCACGAGACACCACTCCGTGTGTCATTTTTTGATGGCTTGGGTGTTGAGCATGGTTTGCGGGAACCAAAGTTTTACCACAATGGAGAGATGATAGGAGATTACGAACTTCGCCACCGTTCAGTACCACTAAATCGTAAGTCCACTATTGAAGCACACTTTGAGTTGGATTGTACGAATTGCGAGCAGCAAGCTAAAGCGATTCGAGAAGATGTTCAACTGGTGCGGTTTCACATGTTTGAACAAAATCAATCATCGTTGGTTTCACTTCGGAAGGAGTAGTGATCGGTATTGTGGAATGTTTGCTTCTTGGAGCAATGCATCGAGCAATTGTTTGCATTCGAGAGCATCTTGTTTGAGTTGGATGGCTCTGTAACAGTCTGAAATGGCGGCTGCCAAATCTCCATTGTGATGCCAGATCTTTGCCCTCGCCAACCACAAGCTCATGTTGTCTGGTTGTCGATCAATTTGATCGCTCAATGCATCTAAGTCTTCATGAAGCAAAGGTGCGTCACAAATGATATCCAGCATCACTTCATCCGACTGCAGCAATGAATCTTCGTCATTTGACGGATCTGATGGTTTGGAAGTCCTGTTTATGGCGGAATCAGTCAGTATGCTTGGAAGTGAGTCCAGTTCCGGTTTCAGTTCGAGCGGAGAGGGCAACGCTTCCAAGTCATCTGGAATGTCAGTTAGCATTGCGCTTAGATCATCCAAAAAGAGCGTATTACTGCTTTCAAAATGATCGGAGTTGGCCTCTTTGGGCATTGGAACGATGGAATCTGATTCTTGGACTGAATGTTCCGCTTCAGTATCCGTTAGATCTGATTGGACTTGCGTGTGGGCCTGCTCTGTTTGGGTCTCATCTTCCGTGACTTGGAATTGATGTTCAAGTTCTGGATGACTTGGGTTTTCCTTTGGTTTTGGTTCAGCTTCTAGCGGGGCTATCGGTGTGGGTACAGACGGAACTGTTTGAAGTCCTGCTTTGAATCTTTGTATGGATCTCTTTGGTGGTGTTCTACTTGATGCCGGTACCAATGTCTCATTTGGTCCGTATTTGCCTGTCCCTTTAGAAAGCGGTTTTTTGGCTGCAGTGGGTGCGGTGTCACTTTTATTTGCGTCTTGAAGTGTGATTGTGGAGGGGCTTGTAAGTTCGATGGTTGTTTCAATTTTGACAGACCGTTCAGTCAAATCATTCGACGGTTTATTGTCTTCGTTTTGCTTGACTTTCACTTCCTGCTTGGCAAAAGTGTCTGGTTTGGTTTCAAGATTATTGGGAACGGCGGAGGAGACTTTTCGTTGCCTGTGGCTTCGAGAACGGCGCTTCCTTTTAACAGTGGAAACGATCGGAATGAGTGAGTCATTCGATAACTTTGTCTCTGTGACGGAACTGGGCGTTTCGATTGAAACCAGTTCAAGTGTGCGTTGTATGCCTTTAGCTTGACTACTGTCTAGCGTGATTTCTTGCTTTGATTCATTGCGTTTTGGTTTACCATCTTGTGCTAGAGCCAATGGGTCCGGTAGGGGGGTATGCATCCGCTGTGCTTGTTGTTCAAAGCACTCAAGATGGTTTTCCAGTGGAGTCAATTCGACTTCCAAGGCATTCAGTCGACATTGCAAGACGGTGAGTTGATACAACTGATGTTGTAGGTCGCTCATGGATTTGAGCGTACTCATTGTTTTGAGTTTGTGTCATCAGCGCCAGAAGATATGTTGCTGAGTTCATGGGTCAGATTCATGATGGATAACATGTGTTCATCACGGAGTTTTCGCATCCCTTCAATTCTTTTTTCGAGCAACTGAACATCCGCTGCTTTCTTTTCTACTTCTTGTTTCAGGGTTTCGGCGGATTGATTGAGTTGTTCAAGTTCGGAATGATGCCGTTGGCTTTCTGTTTCGTACTTTTCAACTTCTCGTTTTAGACCGAGCTTCTGACGCTCGAGTTCTTGAATGTGTTGATTGAGTTGTTTGTACTTATTTTGAAGTTCTTGAACATCTGTTTCAAGTGCTTCGACGAGCGGTTTTAGCTCATTGAGTTGATTGATTTGTTGTTGAGCCAAACTCTGTTGTTGAGCATGCTGAATGCGAAGTTCCATTAGGGCTTCTGTGCTGGCCTTATTTTCAGCAATCAGTGCTTGCAGGGTTTCAACCTTATGTTGGAGGATCTCTTGGACTTGGGCCTGAGCGGCTTTAAGGATGTCATCCATCTGACTATCAGACATAAATATACATTCCGTTTGTGAAATAATTTAAAGTTGAAATGAGTTTACGCATTGCAGATTGTATGTCAAATGCTTAGAGTGTGTGGACACATGCGTTGTAGTATTATTATAGTGCATCTATGATGTCACACACCGTTTGGACATGGATTTTTTGGATGCGGAGCAATCGATGACTCGAATCCCATTGCTGGTTGCTAAAGAAGGGGCGCTCGCACAAGAAGGCAAGCGCTACGAGATTCCGGAAGGGGAAGGGTTAAAGTTGGGCCGAGCGCCAGAGTGCGACATTGTCATTCCAAACGACAATGTTTCCCGTGTACATGCCACTGTTCAGCTTCACAATGACAGCATCTGGGTTCAGGACAACAATTCGCGCAATGGCGTGTTCGTGTCCGGAAAAAGAGTTATTCGCCCCAAAGAACTTCGTCCAGGCTCTGATTTGGAAGTCGGTGATCACATTTTTACACTCGAAATCGCAGAAGTGTCTGATGATGATCCTTCTGTTGTCAGGGCGGTTGATCTTGAGCAAGTTCGTAAACGGTCGTCACTTCCCGTTCAGTGGGTTGTCATCGCTCTGGCTGTGCTCCTGAGTATTGGATTATTTTTTGCTCTGGGTCGTTAGCCTACTTGCTTGTGCACCTAAGCTGGGAAGGGAAGTTGACGGTGCTGTACAAATTGGGTCTGCAACCCAACAGGTTATTTTATCAGAAGATATTCTTGAAGTTGGAATGAGTTCCACGAGTTTGAGTAGACGGGCAGATACTTTTGCTGCCATTCTTCAATATGCTCCCGAAACGGTTCAGTCTCAATACTGGAATCGCATGTTGTGGGACCCTGAACCGTATGTGCGGGCAAGAGTTTTTGATGTTCTTTTGGAACTGGAAGACCATCAGCGCATCAATGTCCTACGCAATCGGCCCGGTCTGACAGCTGAAGAGTCTTGCAAGTATGCATTGCGGTTCAATCGAGTGAAACCCATTTCTGACTTTGTAGAACCAGAACTGGTGACCATTCAAGACCGCTTTTATTGTGGGCTTTGGCGAGCCGAAAAACTGGAAGACACTGCTCTTTTGTATTCCGCTTTTGTTGTTGACGAGTATCCACTTATGATGGATTTTGTTTTGGATCTTGGGATAAGTGAAGTGCCTTTGCCGTCGCCTTTTGAATCTCATTTGACATTTGTTGAAGATCCTTTTTTATTGCCGATGGCAGCGGCATGGCTAATGCATGATTCTGACGCCGCACTTGAATGGTGGAACACCCAGCGCAAAGACAGCTCGATCGACTCGTGCGAGGAGCAGGTGGATGCACTGGCGCTGTTTCATCATCCAAGTGCCATCCGTACCCTCAAGGACTTCACCGGATTGGGGTCTAATTGTGCAGACTGGGCTGCGCTTAGACTTCTTGAACATGGGGTTGGCGACATTCGATTTGCCCTAAAAAATATCGAGGCACCCCATTCGAGGCGATATCAGCGTCAGGCCTTATTCTGTTTAAATCTCTGGTTAGAAAATAATCAGCCGAGCAAAAAACAACGGAAACAGTGGATCCCCCTTTTGGAAGGTGTAATTCTGCAGGAGTCTGATGGTCTGTCTCAGCGCTTAGCTTTTGAGGGGTTGCAACGATTAGGGGCCCCTAAATATGTTATGGATAATCTGCCTAATTTTACTTGGCGAGTACAACTTGAACAGCTCATTTGGTACTGGCAGGCACAAGGAGAATACTAATGTCTAATGAAGGGTCAAAATATCCCGATTGGTTGGAAGAGTTGCGCATACGATACAATGCTGGTGAAGCCAGTGTGTTCATTCTCCATGGCAATGTGCGTGACTTGTATCCATGGCGAAAAGATGACACGCACATTGTGTATATGCCACTCCAAGAATACTTGCGCTCATTTCTAAAGCAAGCTCGAGACAGCATTGTTTCTTACAACATCAGTGATGGTGTGATGACGGACTCAAAGACCCGCCGGAAATTGCTGTTGAAAGCAAATATTCGTCAAAGTGCACGGGGAGAGCTTGACTATACAACTTTGCCTACGAAAGCTGCGACAGTTTTACCAATCTTAGAAAGTCTTGTGCTTGACTCTGCGTCTGAAAGCGCTGTTATTCTTGATTATGTTGAAACGATTGTTCCAAATGGAGACATCCAAATGCTTCCAAATGCAGCGAACTTGGTGCGTTTGCTTCAATGGACATCCAGCCCCAAATTACTTGGTTCGAGCAATGTGATTGTCATGATCACTGAAAATCTTTCCAACATTCATCGCCGCATCACTGACTCTCCAAGTGTGGCTGCCATTCGCATTGGGCTTCCAACTTCCGATGAGCGATGTCAGTTTGTAAGTGTTGAGCCCACTGATGATGCTCCTTTTGTTGAAGACATGAGCGAGCAAGCATTTGGAAATGTGTGTGCTGGTTTAAGTTTACTTCAAATACGGGCGATCTTGAAAAGGGCGAGGCATTCCAAAGAGGCCATTTCGTTCAAAACTGTTTCACGCCGCAAAAAGCAAATTATTGAGCAGGAGTGTCATGGATTGGTTGAGTTTGTAGATCCTGATCATGACTTTTCACATGTGGGTGGCAATGAAGGTCTTAAAGAAGAGCTCATGCGAGTAGCCAAAGCCATTAAATCGGGCCGTGTCAATCAGGTTCCTATGGGAATGCTCTTTGTGGGTCCTATGGGAACCGGTAAGACATACATCGCAGAGGCTTTTGCAAGTGAGTCCGGTCTGACTTGTCTCAAGTTCAAAAACTTTAGAGACAAATGGGTGGGTTCAACAGAAGGAAATCTTGAAAAGATACTACAAGTTGTCAACGGACTTGGCTATGTCCTTCTCATTATTGATGAAGCAGACCGGTCCATGAATTCTGGTACAGATGGTGATGGTGGAACATCAAGCCGTGTCATTGCTCGGATTAAGGAATTTATGTCAGATACCACACACCGAGGCCGTGTTTTGGTCATGATGATGACCAATCGACCGGATAAAATCGATGTGGACTTGAAACGGCCAGGGCGCCTTGACATTAAGATTCCATTTTTCTTCCCTCAAGACGAGGAGACACGGACAGCCATTCTCAAAGCTCAGGTTCGAAAAAATAAAATCATCTTGGCTGAGGGGGCAGATGTTTCAGTTATTTCTCCACAACTTGAAGGATTTTCTGCGGCTGAGCTAGAAGCTGTGATGCTTCGTGCCACCCGTTTTGCTTCAGAGCAAGAACGTGATTCTGTGACAATGGATGATTTAAAAGCCGCCGCTGTGGATGTGATTCCATCTCGTGACGAGCGAATGCTTGAGTTTATGGAAATGCTAGCTGTTTTTGAGTCATCCTCACGCAAAATGCTGCCCGAACGGTATCAGTCCATCGAAACGGCAGAGGTATTGGATCGTTTGGATCAATTGAGGATGCAATTGGGACGACGGGCTTGACAGACTGTCCCCAATCAGATAAACGCACAGGGCTATAAGTTGCTCTGTTTATTGAGCAACTGGTTATTTTTATACAGATGGAGATCGTGATGTACGCGATAATTGAAGCAAGCGGAAGTCAACACCGTGTCAGTGAAGGTGATGTCATCGAACTTGACCGTTTAGGCGCCGACGAAAATGCCACCATCACCTTTGACAAGGTTCTTCTTGTGGGTGGTGATGACTCAAAGATTGGTCAACCTTATGTCGAAGGTGCGACCGTGAGTGCCACCGTTGTTAATCACTTCCGTGGCGAAAAAATCGATGTATTTAAGTACAAGCGTCGTCAGCGTTACCGTAAAAGCATTGGTTTCCGCGCTGAAAAAACCACAGTTCGTATCGATTCAATCAAAGGTTAGGGAGATAAACAATGGCACATAAAAAAGGTCAAGGTAGTACTCGTAACGGTCGTGATTCAAATCCTCAATATCGAGGTATTAAGCGTCATGACGGTCAGTTCGTCCGTGCTGGCAACATCCTTATTCGTCAATTAGGTACCAAGTTTCATGCAGGTGAGAATGTCGGAACTGGTCGCGACTGGACTTTGTTCGCATTGACTGATGGTCATGTTCGCTTCTCGAAGCGACAAAACCGTCGTCACATTTCAATTGTACCGGTAGCAGAATAACCTTATTAATTTGTATTACTTTATTCAAATGCCTGTCGATTGTGAGATCGACAGGCTTTTGTTGTGTATAAGCCATGAATTTTATTGATGAAACCACCATTCGAATAGAGTCTGGCGCTGGCGGAAATGGCTGTGTGTCATTTCGCCGCGAGCGTTATGTGGCATTTGGAGGTCCTGATGGCGGGGACGGTGGTCGGGGTGGCGATGTCATTCTTGAGGCGACAGACCAGCGCAATACCCTCCATGAATTGCGAGGTCATCACATCTGGCGGGCTCAATCCGGCGTACCCGGAACCAGTCGCAATTGTACAGGTGCCAATGCCAGCCCATTGATTATTCTTGTGCCAGTCGGCACCCGTGTCTTCGATGCAGACACTGACGAACAACTGGTCGACCTTGTGGATATGGGACAACAATTTGTGGCCGCAAAAGGTGGCCGTGGTGGAAAAGGCAATACAGCTTTTAAGTCAAGCACCAACCGAGCGCCAAGGCAATCTATTCCAGGTGGACCGAGTGAAGAACGGCGATTGAGACTCGAAATACTCCTCATGGCTGATGTGGGTCTTGTGGGATTTCCGAATGCCGGAAAGTCAACGCTCATCGCCACTGTTTCTGCCGCTCGACCAAAGATTGCTAATTACCCGTTTACCACACTGCGCCCAAAGCTTGGTGTGGTCCGTGTTGATGACAGCAGATCGTTTACCATCGCCGATATTCCTGGTTTAATCCAAGGTGCTGCGGATGGTGCTGGTCTTGGTCATCAATTTTTGAGGCACATTCAACGGACAAGAATTCTGTTGCACTTGGTCAGTCTTGACCCGACAGAAGCCCTTGAGCCTTTTCAGCGATATTTGGCCATTCGAAAAGAGCTTGAGGCTTATGACAGCGGATTGCTCGACAAAGAAGAAGTTGTTGTATTGACGAAAAGTGACTTGATTTCTCGTGAAGAGCTCATGGAGTCTGCAGAAAGTCTAAAGAAACACATGGGGCATCAAAGATTGGCCAGTATTTCGTCTGTCACACAACATCAAACTCAAGAACTTGTGTTGTCTTTGGCGAACTTGCTTGAGCAAGTCAACGAAAAGGAGTCCGTGTGATCTGGATTTTGGCCTGCGTTAACCAGGAAACAGTGAAGCCCACTGAATTGGTTGAGGCTAGCCAAAATGTTATTTTTGCGGCAACCGAGACACTTGGACCCCATCGTTTTCAAGTGATAAGTATTCGTCAGGAATATCGGTCAGATCAACTTGAGCTAGAGAGTACCGAGGTTTTGGACATTGAATGGCATTCATGGGACAGCTTCTCATTTTCTCATAATGTCGATGGCGAATCAACTTTAGAAGTGGTTGTAACCAGTGGTTCATGTTGGAAACGCATGTACGGAGGAGAATGGCAACGCCGTCCTGACGCAGAGCCATACCGCGTGCAGTTAAGACAAAAATGGAATGTGTGGGACCGAGTAACGCAACCGTTTTTGTCAGGGCTTTCTTTTGTTTCCCAAGGCGAAGAAAAAATTGAAGGTCGCAACAGCCATCATTATCAACTGGCCTTTTCAGAGATTTCTCAAAACCAGTCGGGATTAACCCCCGAAGAAATTCAGGGTGAGATTTGGGTTGACACTGAAACAGCTGTGCGATTGTTGGGCGACATCAAAGCACGGTTGACATCTGAAAGTTACACCAAGGTAATCTCACTAAAATTAAGCCGAACTGACATTAACCAGTTAGAAGGCATCGTTGCACCGGATGCTCCTCAGCTGTCTCCCGAATTGCTGCAGATATTGCAGCCAAAAGAACCCTTGCCAGAAAAGCCATTGCGCCAAAGGATTATTGAATGACCGAACCTTCTTCTGCTACTCAACTTACCGATTTGACTCGCAGCCTTGCTCAAACACTCATCGATAAAAAAGCATCTAATATTCGTGTGCTTGAACTCAGTGAACTCGTATCTTACTGTGACAGAGTAATTTTGTGTACTGGAAATTCAAGCCGACATGTCCGAGCCATTGCAGAAGCTGGCGTTCAAACAGCAAAGCAAAATGGAATTATCCCTCTTGGTGTTGAAGGTCAGGGTGTGGATCAATGGATTTTGATTGATCTCAACGACATTATTATTCATGTCTTTGATTCAAGTGTACGCTCCAGCTATGATTTGGATTCGCTTTGGATCACTGCACCTGAAGTGAGCCTTGAAAGCATGGGCATTGATTTACCGGAAGATCCGGACTCTGACTCGGATGAAACCCCTTATTTCGTGCTGTGAATGTATTAATCCTGAGGGTTGCGAAGGCCAAGTGCAAATGGGCAGATGCTGCAACCACTGATTATCTCAAACGAATGGGGCGGCATTTGCCTGTCAAAGAGCACCTTATCCGTCCTGCCAAAGCGCATCTCTCTGTTTCGGAGCGCCGTGCCTTCGAAACGGATGCCCTATTGGCTTGTCTCAAGTCAGGAGACCGTCTAGTGGTCATGGATGAGCGTGGGGACACACCCACAACTGAGGAACTTCAAAAATGGGTTGAGTCGAGTATCAATGAAGGGTGTAAACGGCTTGTCTTTGCGATTGGTGGCCCTTTTGGACATGCTCAACATCTTCATTCTCATGCATGGAAGTCTTTGGCATTATCAAAGATGGTCCTCAATCATGAACTGGCTCGTGTGGTTTTATCCGAGCAGTTGTATCGGGTGTACACCTTGATGTTTGGGGGTGATTATCACCATTAATGAGCATTTACATCTAATGGTAATCGGATGTGTGACCCGTTTTAAGCATGTCGACGAAAACCGTTTTCTTCTCAACTGTTATCACAATGCCAATGGGGTAGACGAGACGGACATTGTGCATCACTTTGCATGTGAATTTATCGTGCGAATGTGATAAATTGGCTCTGTCAAAAATTAAGAGCTATTTCTAACCAGAGATCGAGTATGGAAGAACAAGAGAGTCAAAAGTATGGCACATTTTTAGGGGTATTTACCCCGTCTATTCTGACCATTCTTGGTGCCATCATGTACCTTCGATTTGGTTGGGTCGTTGGAAACTCGGGCCTCTATTCTGCATTGGTTATTGTCATAATCGCCAATGTAATTACTCTCATTACGGCTTTCTCTGTGTCTTCTCTTGCCACTTCACAGCGGGTTGGTGTCGGGGGAGCATATTACCTTATCAGTAGAGCACTCGGTGTTGAAATGGGTGCGGCGATTGGTTTACCGCTGTATTTGTCACAGGCGGTATCACTGACACTCTACTGTTACGCCCTGTCCGAGTCCATTCAAATATTGTGGCCTGCTGTTCCGGTTCAGTTATTTGCAGGAATTTTCATCATCTTAGTGACTGCAAGTGCGCTGAGGGCCACCGATTTGGTATTGAAGTCCCAAGTTGGTATTTTTGTCTTGGTTGGCTTGTCTATTGTCTCATTGGCTTGGGGCGCTGATTGGGGTGCGCCAGTCACCATCATAGAAGGCAATTACTCTGCCGATGACGCTACTGGTTTCTGGCAAGTATTTGCTGTCTTCTTTCCAGCAGTGACAGGGATTCTGACGGGACTTTCTCTTTCTGGTGATCTCAAGGATCCCGAAAAGTCTTTGCCTTGGGGCACCCTAGGAGCAGTTTTTCTTGGGATGGTGATCTACATCTTGATTCCCCTAGCACTGTCTCACCATAGCCCTGAAGAACTTCGTAATAATCCACTCGTTTGGCTGGATGTGGCAGCTGTTTCTTGGTTGATTATACCTGGGTTGATTTCAGCCATCTTGTCGAGTGCCATTGGTTCGATTCTCGCTGCACCTCGAACACTTAAGGCACTTGCAGATGATGGTGTTTTGCCTGAGCGCTTTGGACGAACTGAAAATGGAGAACCCAAGTTTGCAATGTACTTGTCTGGTGGGGTTGCATTGCTAGCGGTCTTGCTCGGTGACTTGAATGCAGTTGCCACAGTGGTCACGATGTTTTTCTTAACCACCTATGGAATGGTCAACATTGTGGCAGGTTTAGAGGGCTTGGTCGGCAACCCCTCTTATCGACCTCGTATGCGGGTACATTGGGCACTGTCTTTCGCTGCAGCACTTGGCTGTTTTGCTGTCATGATGCTGATTAATCCGGTCGCTTCTTTACTTGCCCGTATTATTTAGGGGGGGATATATTTAAATCTGTCTCGCCCGACTCATGAAATCACGTGGGGCGACATGCGGGCCCGCCAGA